>JBPCTU010000121.1:0-5091 GCA_051011515.1 Acidimicrobiales bacterium | reverse complement strand
GTAGTAGTGGAGCGCAAGCGACGGAACACCAATCAGGTAGGCCGCAGCTTCCGCCACGCCGGAAACGCTCGTTCCGGCTGCGCCCAGCAGAAACAGCGGAAACGTGACCATGAGGCCGAAGGTGCTTGTTTTGCCGAGCCGGGTCACATCGATTCGCCGAGCACCCATCGCCCCGAGAATCAAGGCCACGATCGCGACGCCCGCTTCACGCACAAGTGTCAGGATGCCGAACCAGATAGGGACCGATCCATCGATGAGCATGGCGATCATCGCGACCAGGAACATCAAACGGTCCGCTGTCGGATCGAGGATCTTTCCGACCTCGGATACCTGGTTGAACCTACGCGCGACATAACCGTCGACCCAGTCTGTCGCACCCAGGACTGCCAACAGTGCCCCGGCGGCCACCCGACGCTCCTCACCCAGCAGGAGCCACACGAAAAGAGGGATACACGCCAGTCGGACCAGCGAGATCAGATTGGGCCAGGTCAATACCTGTGACCGCCAACTCGAGCGGTCCGACTCCGAGGTCGACATGGGGCCATTCTACGGGTGCCTCATGCGGCCGCCTGAGACTGTGGCTTCCAGGTTGCCCTCGCTCAAGTTGCCCACTCCGAGTTGCCTGCTCTAATGCGCCCGGCCAAGTCTCGGACAAGAGGGCCAAGGGGTAGTCTCCCGCCATGGCTTCGGTCTTCACGATGATCATCAACGGCGAGTTGCCTGGGCACTTTGTGTGGCGCGACGAAAGAGCGGTCGCCTTCATGTCGATCAACCCGATATGTGCCGGCCACACACTGGTGGTGCCGGTGCAGGAGACCGACCACTGGACCGACCTACCGGAAGACCTCAACCGGTATCTCATGACGGTCTGCCAGAAAATCGGCCGAATCCAGGAAACGGTCTTCGCGCCCCAGAGGGTTGGCCTGATCATCGCCGGGTTCGACGTACCTCACGTCCACATCCATGTGCTCCCGATCAATGGCATGGCCGACATGGACTTCGCCAACGCACCAGCTCAAGCCGACCACAGTGAACTTGCGGCCACAGCACACCGTATCCGCACCGCTCTCGCCGAAGCTGGCCACACCGAGGCACACGACATCGCCTGACCCGGCGCCCGGCATAGGCGACGACAACCGTGTCAGCAGATCGCAGTCTCGTCTTCGTCGGCATAGGCCACAGCCATTCCAAGACGTTCGGCCTCACTCGCAAACGTGTACAGACGGATGCCGTTACTACGTTTGACCGGAACCCACCCTTGACCTGCCAACCGGAAGCAGAACTGATCGACCTTGAGGTTGTCCCAGTCCGGGAGTTCTTCCCGGTCGAACACTATCCAGTTGACGCCGGCGGCAGCCTCGTCGGCCAAGACGACATCGAACGGTTCCTGATCGTTCGGGAGCTGCAACTCGAAGAGCCCGACCCGTTCGGTGAGAAGGGGTAGAACCTTGGGCGCCGCTCGCACGACTGCGGCGGCTTCTTCGGGAATCATGTCGGCGGCGTCTATTCGCGCCTCGTCTGCGCCATCCTGACGCCCCCACAGCCACGGCTGTTCATACGGAGAAGTCACCGAATCTCGGACGAAGAACACTCCCGCGGTGAGCACCAACGCGCTGATGAGCCGCCGATCGACATTGGCCTTCTGAACAATTACCCGGCCAGTCTTCGCGATCCCGAAGATCAACGCAACAAAGATGAACGCTGTGATGGGAATGACTTGTCCCGCCTCCAGCAGCGAACCCTCTGGAACGTTTGCGACCAGGTAGAGCGCGTACAGCGGCACAGCCGGCAGCAGGTATCGAGGCGCCACGACCGGGAGGAACAAGACCGGAGCCAGCAGCGACACAACTGTGAAGAAGTTCGCTTCGGAGAACAGCTCACGAAGGAACGTAGCGGGGCTGGTGACAATGCCCCAGAGAACCGAGAACGGGTTACCACTTCCGTAGGTGCTGAACGCCTCGACGTGCGGGAAGTCTCCGCCGGCGTACGCCGGTTGAATCACCAGGATCGCCAACGCTGCCCACCCCAATCCCACGATGGCAGTGAGGTACGCGGCCCGCCGGCGTCCCTCGATCCACCAGAGAACACCCAGTCCAGCGATTGCCAGACCCAAATCAGCGCGCGCCGACAGAACGATGCACACCATTACCGAGTAGCGCACCCATTGGCCTTTGAGGCCGAACAACACGGCGGCTATCAGCGCCGGGAGTGCCAGCACCTCGAGGTGGAACCCGGCGATGTTGACGGTGTGTACAGCGCTGTATGTGGAGTACACCAGTACCAGGGCGAACGTGGTTCCCACGCGGAGGTTCACGACATCGCGCGCCAGCCTCCACACCGGCACGATCCCGAGAGCAAGAGCGGCGGACTGGATCACCAACAGCGTTATCGCCGTCGGGAAGATCGAGGCCAGGAGCGCTACGGGGTAGATCAGAAACCCCGCCTGTTCGAACAGGTAGTTGTGCGCGAGCACCGAGGCGTCCGGTGTGAAGTCGCCCCCGATGAGCCACACCGTCTGCATCGCTCCGGCAAGACCCGCTTCCTCGCTCAGCTCGCGAGACCGAGCCAGAGCAAGCAGGAGCAGGACTACGCCGAGGATCAGGGCCATCACCCAGGGCGCGGTTCTGTCGAAGGCGCTGCTCTCGAAACGCGCCTGCCAACGAAGGAGTCGATACTCCAACTGCTTTCGCCAGGGCAGACTCATTCGTCCCCCGCAACCGAAACCGGTTGGATCAGCTGCTCACCCCTGGTCCTCGGATTGTTGACCTCGGTGCTGACCGGGTAGAAGTCCATCAGCTCCGCCGGCGCCGGCACCAGGAACTTCTCGAGGTGGTCGGGGTCGCGGAGATCAGGATCCAACCACTCGTCCCAAGCTCCGGGTGGTAGCAGAATCGGCATCCGATTGTGGATCTCGGCGATCTTCTCGTTTGGTGACCCGGTGAGGATTGTGCAAGACCGAATCAGCTCACCTTCAGGGTCGCGCCAGGTGTCCCAGAGCCCTGCGAAGGCGAACGGATCTCCATCGACTCGGTGGATGTGCATCGGCGTCTTCTTCTCGTGCCCCTCGAGCTTCACCCACTCGTAGAAACCATCACTCGGAATGATGCAACGCCGTCGCTGAAACGCCTTTCGAAACGCGTTCTTGGTAGCCACCGTTTCAGCCCGGGCATTGATCATCTTGTTGCCGATCTTGGCGTCTTTGGCCCAGAACGGGATCAACCCCCACTTCGCAGTCTCGAGAACCCGTCCCTCGTCGTTGTTGATGACGGTATAGACCTGGTTGGTCGGAGCAACGTTGTAGCTGGGCTCGAGAATCGTCTCACCAATGGCCTCGGCGCCGAAGTAAGCAGCGAGCTGGTCAGCCGGCGTCGTCGACACGAACCGTCCGCACATGGCTGCCACGGTACTCGCTGGCTTGTTGGGCCAGGCGGCGCCAGTGAAATCACTCGTGGCAGGAGATTGCGCCGCTCGGACACACTGACGCCGCTTGGCGCACGGCGCGCATGTCCGTTTCGTCGTCTACTTCGGGGCGTAGAGCGACCGGCTGGTCCTGCGGGTTCCATTCGAACAGATCGGGGTGGTTGTAGATGCACTCCCCCGCGAGGATGCACCGCTCGAGATCGATTTCTATGCGCACCGACTCAACTCCATTCGATCCACAACTCCTGTGGTGACCTGAACCCCCCGGAGTCGATGCTCGGCGAACTGATTCCGGGATGCTCGGCAAACTTCGGTCTCGGGTCGCCCATCATCTCCAACAACCGAGTGCAGGCGATGACCGCCTCTTGGCGAGCCATTGCGTAACCCATGCAAAAGTGTTGGCCGATGCCGAATCCCAGGTGTCCGGGCAGGCTGCTGCGATAACGCCCGCTGCGGTTCTCTCTGCCCATGTGCATGTCGTCGCGATGAATGTCGAAAACGTCCGGGTTGGCGAAGACACGCTCATCGCGGTTGCCCGCTGCGAGGTACAGCTTGATCTGAGCCCTTTCAGGGATGACCTCGCCGTGGAGTGGGATCTCTCGAGTCGTGTAGCGGGTCTGAATGTGGACAACCGGGTCGTAGCGCATCATCTCGGCGAACACGTTCTCCCAGAGAGACGGGTCCGCCTTCACGTCCTCGAACTGGTCCGGCCGCGTGTAGAGCATGTGGTACCACATGTTCGCGATCGCCTTGTCGGTGGTGTCGCCTCCCGCAGCCAACAACAACGCGATGAAACCCTTGACTTCGTCATCGGTCATGCCCTGACCATCGAGTTCGGCCTGGACAATCCGGGAGAGAAGGTCTTCCTCTGGATGTTTCCTTCGCTGCTCGATGAGCGGGTCGAGGTACCTCCACATCTCGTCCCGCGCTGCGATCGCCCTTGCCATGTGTTCCCCACCGAAACCCAGGCCGGCGATCAGGGCCTGATACCAGTCGACGAAGGTGTCCTCATCTTGGCGCGGTAGACCCAACATGTTCGAGATGACGCGTATGGGGAACTGGGTGGAAATAGCTTCACACAGTTCGATCTCGCGTTGGTCGTGGACCTTCTCGATGAGCTCTGTGGCGATCATTTCGATCACTGGCGTGAATTCGGTGAGTCCCTTTCCGACAAACTGGTTGGCAACAACGTTGCGAAGCCACCGGTGCCGGTCACTGTTGCCGTACTCGAGGATGTTTGGTCCGAAGACATGTTTGGAGCCGAACTCGTAGTCTCCGTCGACCTTGTACATGGCACGATCGAAGCCCTCGTTGTCCTGAAACGCAGCGTCGATGTCCGCGTACCTCGTGAGGGCCCAGCGGTTGTGGAATCGGTCGTTGTAGGCCGGCTGCGCGTCGCGTAGCCGCTTGTAGATCGGGAACGGGTCACGCTGGAACTCCGCGCTGTCGAACTCACGTGGATCGACCGGGGTCAACGTCTCCATGTAGGGCCCTCCCTGACCGAACTCGACGCACTCACACGCTGCGTCTGTTCGAGCTTAGATGAAGAGCGGCGACCGACTCGCAAGCACTCCCCGAATCAGCCGCCGTCCATGGCGATCACGGGATCGCGTCCAGGGGTTCCAGCGACGGCGTCGCCGACGCTGATCGACGTACCGACCGGGCCAATGC
>JBPCTU010000120.1:0-8397 GCA_051011515.1 Acidimicrobiales bacterium | reverse complement strand
AGCTCGGCCGGAATCGCGCCCGGCCTTCTCGCCGTTATCGGTGAGGCCGTAGGCGATCCCACGATTCCGATGAAGGTCTTGGCCGGTGTTGGAGATGTCGATTCGGCGCAGACCGCTTTCGCTCTTTGGGACCTATCCCGGAAGGTCCGCTCATCTGCCGCTCTGACGGCGGCATTCGACGTCGGCGTGGATGGCGTACTGGAACGACTTGCCGAATCACCCGATGGCAGGGCCTTCCTCGACGACTGGTCGGCGTTCATCGCCGAGTACGGCGCCAGGGGCCCGAACGAGTACGAGATCAGCGGGCCGTCCTATGAGACTCACCCGCACATTCCAGTGGCGGCTCTCGATCTGGCGCGAGCACAACCGGACGAAGAGTCGCCGAGTAACCGTGTTTCTTTGCTGGCCGAAGAGCGGGTGGCAACCGTCGCGACCGTTAGAACCAAGCTCGACGAGATGGGCGATCCCGAGCTGACCGGCCTGTTCGAAGGTGGACTTGTCGGCGGCAACATGATGATGTTCCGAGAGCGAACGAAGACCAACTTCGTCCGCATTGTCCATGAAGTCCGCATGGCAGCACGTGAACTCGGCCGCCGACACTTCGAAGCCGGCAACCTGAAAGACGCAGATCAGATCTTCATGCTGACCGAGGCCGAGCTCGACGATTTCGTCGCCGACCCAGCGTCGTTTCGCGAGACGTTGGCACAACGAATGGCTGACTGGCGCCTGCTGTGGGATCTCGAACCACCGTTCTTCATCCGCGACGGCCACGTGCCCCCTCTGTCCGACTGGGCGCGGCGCGGCGAACGTGAAGTGCCGGTCGCCCAGCCAGGTGACGTACTCGATGGGGTATCGGGCTCACCTGGCACTGTCGTGGGCCGAGCCCGGATCGTGCTCGACTCCGGCAACCCCGGCGATCTCGAACCTGGTGACATTCTGATCGCGCCGAGAACCGATTCGGCTTGGGGCCCGTTGTTCACTGCGATCTCTGGTGTGTTGGTCAATGTCGGCGCGGGGTTCAGCCACGCTGCCATTGTCAGCCGCGAACTCGGTTTACCCTGTGTCGTGTCCGTGGACGACGCAACTGAACGGATCCCTGACGGCGCATTGATCGAACTCGATGGTTCGACCGGTCAGGTCACGATCCTGAGCCACTAGCCCGCCTTCTTTCTCGGCTTTCGCTGAGGTGGCGGAAGCGCTCGTTCAGGAACGTCGTTATTAACCCAACGCCCGAGAAGAGATAGAAGATGGTGAACAGCTTCGATCCATCGGTTGTCGGTGCCAGGTCACCGAAACCGACCGTCGTGACGGCGACGGTGCTGAAGTAGACCGAGTCGACCCAGGACCAGTCCTCCAACACCTTGTAGACCACCGTCGCCAGGACAAGAAGGGACAAGGTTGCCACGCCCAACAACTTGAATGCGTGGTCGTGAGCGAGCTCGCTGACGGACTCTGGTTTCTTGGCGTGATGGGTCGTCATCTCGTCCTCCGGGTCTGACACAGGACTGAGAATCTACGCCGTTCCCACGGCACTCGGCACGCAGAACCAGTGGCTATCGACGTCGCAGGGCTCTTCTACTCAAGTGCCTGTCAGAGCCTCGAAGACTGCCTCGTCATCAGAGAAGTCGAACTCGTAGTTGTCACGTCCACCTGCCGCGAACCACTCGTAGGAGTCGCGGTATCCGCTTTCGAGGCCGAACTGGGGTGTCCAACGAAGGTCGCGTTGGGCCTTCTCGATCGAGAAGTACGCGCCCCCCACCAGAGCCTCGCCCCAGTGCACGCCCGGGTTGGGCATCTGTCGGGCAATCTCCAAGGGAACCTGCACGATCTCGGGTTCTACCCCTACAGCGCGAGCCATCAGCACCACAGCTCCTCGAACGCTGGTCGCCTCGGCGCCGTGGATTGTGTACGCCTGGCCCGCCGCAGCCGACCGACCCGCGACCGCCGCCATCGCTCGCGCGACGTCGTCTATGTGGACGAACTGCACCATGGGAAACCCCTCGCCCGGTATCGGGATGGGTCGGCCTTGCTCCAGCCGAGCGAAGAAGCGTGGCTCCCGCGTGACCAGCGGGCTTCGGGGACCGATCGTGTGACCAACCCGCAAGACGGTGACATCGAACGCGTCGCTGAGGGAGAACAGATGATCCTCGCACTCCACCTTGTGAACCCCGTATGCCTTGCGCGGATCGTCACTGCCGGGGGGATGACGCGGGAATGACTCGAGTATCGGCTGGATGAAACTGCGCTTGTAGACCGCTATCGAACTGGTGAAGACCAGCTGAGCGATCCGGCCACTGAACAGATCGACTACCTCGGCGAGATCGCTGATCTCGAACGCTGTGTTGTCGTAGACAATGTCGAAGTCGTCGCGATGGTCACTCAGTACACGAGTCAGTTCGCCTGGAACCTGTCTGTCGACGTGAAGTCGTCTCGCCCCGTCGGGCAGCGCAGCTTCGTGACTGTTTGCGACCGTGACTTCGTGACCCTGGCGCGCCAGCTCGAACACCAAGCTCAGGCCGATGTAGCGATTCCCTCCGAATACCAGCGCCCTGATGCGCCGAGCACCGGTCGGCTCAGCTCTCGAAGACGTCGATGCCTTCGGTGAAGTCGTATTTGAAGTGGGGTTCGCCGGTGACCGTTCCATCGGCGTAGACGATATGAGTCTCGGGGGCGGCGATCTCGATGAAGTCCTGAACCTTCAGTTCGGATATGACCTCACTGGCGGGATCGGGTGCCTCGTGGTTCTGGAGCAAAACCTCGGTATCGCCCTCGAAGACGCCGCGCGATTCGAAACCTTCGGGACAATCGCTGAACGGCGTGTGGAAAGATCCGGCTGCTTCGTAGGAGAACATCCCGTTCATGACCCGATTCGTGCCCTCGCGGTATCCGAACCATCCCTTCGTCGTGAACGACATGGCTCGACAGATGTGAAAGTGCGAGGGGAAGTCGGGCGCGCCCGGGTCCATACGGAACGCATATGCGACCGTATTGGTCGGCTCATGGATGGTGAGTGCCTTGAAGTAGGAACCCTCGGCAACCTCCATCCATTCGAGGTCGTTGGCTTGGATGTCGGCGGTGACAGATTCGAGCTTGTCGAGTCCCAGTGGCATTTGATGGCCCCTCGTTTGACGTTTGCCTGAGCTTAGACGTACTGGGTGCCCTGTCGCCTGGCCCGAAACGGTCAGTTGCCTGCGACCCGGCGATCGTGATCGGCCCAGTAGGGCTCGCGCAACACCTTGCGCTGGATCTTGCCGACGGGGCTCTTCGGGAGTGGTTCGTTGGTGAGATGAACCTGAGCCGGCTTCTTGTAGGAGCCGAGGCGATCGGTACACAGATCGACTATGGCCGCCTCCTCGACTTCGGCACCATCTCGCAACACGCACCATGCCAGCGGCGCCTCACCCCACTGATCATGGGGCACAGCAAAAACCGCCGCTTCGACGACGTCGGGGTGATCGAGGATCACGTTCTCGAGTTCGGCCGGCCAGATGTTGTAGCCGCCCGAGATGATCATGTCGTCCTTGCGGTCGAGCACATACAGGTAGCCGTTGGCGTCGAGGCGGCCGATGTCGCCTGTCAGCACCAAGCCGTCGCTGGTCATCCGCTCGGCGGTAGCAGCGTCGTTCTCCCAGAAGCCCAACATCTGCCCATCACACCGAATGGCGATCTCGCCCTCCTCGCCGAGGTCCAAGACTCGGTCGGCATCTTCGGTGTCGCGAATCTGCAGGTATGCGTACGGAAGAGCTCGACCGGCTGACCTGAGGGGATTCGAACCCTCGATGTCGGAGAACCACTCTTGGGGACCCATCATGCAGACCGGAAGAGCCTCGGTCTGGCCATAGCCCTGGTACAGAACCATCCCGAACACGTCTCGAGCGATCAGCGCCGTGTCGTCAGCAATCGGAGCGCCCCCGATCTGTATGACCTTCAGGTGAGACCAATTGCGTTCGGCTGCTGATTCGTGGCGAGCCAACGCATTCAACATTGCCGGCACGGCGAACATGTAGGCGATCTGTTCCGACTCCATGACGTCCAACGTGTCCAACACATCGAAGTGGTCGAGCAAGACGTTCACGCCACCGCTCAGCCACGTGGGCGTGTACAGGTATCCGGAACCGTGCGAGATCGGCCCCACATGCAGACATGGGTCTCCGGCAAGCATGGGCGGGAAGCCGTAGAACCAGTCCCGGCCGGCGGCAATCCACGAACGGTGGGTGTACGCGACGCCTTTCGGGAGGCCCGTGGTGCCGCCGGTGTGCCGGATGATGTACCAGTCGTCTGGGTCGATGGTGATCTGAGGATCGTCATCGGGAAAGCCCGCCAACCAGTCCTCGTAAGACTCATCGCGCACGATCAAGGATCGCAGTTCCGGCAGGTCATCAACGAAACCCTCGAGGTCGCCCGCATGGTTGCCACTGACCACCACACCCCTGCAACCCGTGTGGCCCAGCATGTGGCGGTGGCTCTCGCGGGCGTTGCGGGCATACAGGGGCACTCGGACCATGCCGGCTATGGCCGCTCCGGCGAAGAAGTCCTGCGCCTCGACCGAGTTGTCCTCGAGCACGCCGACGCGATCGCCGGGCTCCAGTCCAGCAGCGAGCAGAGCATTCGCCGTTCGTAGGCCGCGCTGCCACGCCTCGCCGTAAGAGAGCCGCCGATCGCCGTGAACCACGGCAGTTCGCGGCGCGTTGAGCAGCGCAGACTGGCGCATCAAGCCAGTCACATCCATGTCCGAACTCCCTCCGTGCGGACCCTCAGGCTAGCCAGACGTTCTGGCCCGCTCCCGATCCCACGCCGCCCGGGAGCCAGCGCTGTCGCGAAGTACCTGTTTGCGCACCTTCTCGGTCGGCGTCTTGGGTAGCTCGTCCAGACTCGCGATGAACCTTGGGACCATGAACCCCGGCAAACGAGGTTCCAGGAAGTCGATCAACTCCGACGGCTCGAAGTCTGCCGCGGCGGGTACGACATACAACATGATCTCTTCTTCGCCATACTCCGAAGGCACGCCGACGGCGGCCGACTCGACGATCGCCGGACAGTCGTTGGCGACCGCCTCGAGTTCCATCGAGGAGATGTTCTCGCCGCGTCGCCGTATCGCGTCCTTGAAGCGATCGACGAAATAGAAGTAACCATCCTCGTCATAGGTGCCTGCATCGCCCGTGTGGAACCACTGATTACGCCAGGCGTCGACGGTGGCCTCTGCGTTTCGCCAATATCCGGCCATGAGTACCCAGGGGTCCTCAGCGCGAACCGTGATCTCGCCAAGCTCACCGGGGCCGAGGGCGTTGTCGAAGGTGTCGACGATCCGGACCTCGTACCCGGGCCGCAACCTGCCGGCGCTGCCCTTTGGACCGAGCTCCCACCCCGACATGACCGGACATGAGATCTCGGTCATGTTGAACACGCTGCAGATTCGAAAGCCGAAACGGCGCGTGAACGCGTCCGGGTCCTCAGGTGTGGGCGCCATCAGGACGTTCTTCAGCGGATGGTCGGCGTCTCCTGAGCTCGCTGGCTCATTCCAGACGAAAGCTGGTGTCGAGCCGATCAACATTGTGCACGTGCACCCGAAACCCCGGACGTCATCCCAGAACCGGTCGGTCTTGAATGAGTCTCGGAACACGAATCGCCCACCGAAGATGGCACTGGCGTACAGCGCCAGCTTCCCGCTCATGTGGAACATCGGGTACGGCGAGTACCAGGCATCGTCGGGTCCCAACCCGTCGAGTGGGATGCAGCCAGTAGCCGAAGCATGCGCCTGCGCCCAAGGAATGATGACGCCCTTGGACGGCCCGGTCGTGCCAGACGTGTAGAGGATGCATGACATCTCGTGGGGCTTGACCGCTCGACTCCAACCGTCGGTCGAATCGGCAACGAAGCCGCCTGTGCCGGAGGTTTCGAACGGCAGAGACTCGTTGACGTCGCCGCCGAGCACAACGAGGACCTCGAGGGAGTCAAGGTCGTCGTTCAGATCGGCGAAGCGCTCGACGAACCGCTCTGCGACCACCGCTACTCGTGCTCCTGCGTTGTTGGCAACGTGGGTGAGGATCCGGCCGACATAGGCCGTGTTCACCTGGACTTCGATTGCGCCCAATCGTGAAGCTGCAAGCCATGTGAGGGCAGACTCGAATGAGTTGTCGAGCATGACCAAAAGGGTGTCGCCCTCCGCGACCCCCAAGGCACTCAAACCACCACACCACCTCTGCACCTCGCTTTCCAATTGCGAGTACGTCAGCGACGAACCATCCACGTGTTGGATGAAGACCTGGTCGGGGCTCTCTTCGCATCGCGCTGCCAACAGGTTTGGCAGGACCAGGTTGTCGTCCATCCGCTGAGCCCTCGCTCCGATTGGTGCGCTAGACAGATACCTATCATGAGCCAGCACGCCAACTCCGCCGAAACGGCTGTCGCCACGCCAACGCAACTCCGGACCGGCCTCGACATCGAGCTGTCGGGCGACGAACCGGTTCGATGGTCTGACGAGTGGACGTTCGGGGGTTGGGTCGTCGCCTTCGCCCGGCTCGGTCCCGGCGCGGCCACTTCGCTAGACCAGAGCCGTGGCCCGGTTTACCTGAAGGTCATCGTCGGAGAACTGGCCAACATCGCATTGAATCCATGCCCACCCCGGGGGGAGGTGCGCAGCACACTCAGCGACGCGACAGAAGTTGTGGCCGGACTCGACGGCGCGATCTTCGCGGTCTTCATCCAGACCGACGACGTGCCACCGCAACTGAAGTCGATGGACCAGCTCGGCTTCGCCGGACGATATGCCGAGCTACTCCAGTGGCAGAGCTTCTACGACCTCTTCGGCGGCTACGAGTACTTCAAAGACATAGACGCGCACATGGTGCCCGGCTTTCATCTACTCGACAGCGAGGGAACCGAGATTGCATACGTCCACTTCTGGACGAT
Organism: Acidimicrobiales bacterium; assembly: GCA_051011515.1. Taxonomy (GTDB): domain Bacteria; phylum Actinomycetota; class Acidimicrobiia; order Acidimicrobiales; family UBA8592; genus JBPCTU01. The sequence continues at coordinate 1,488 of JBPCTU010000120.1, read as the reverse complement.
GGGCAAAGGTGGGGACGCCTCGACCCACAACCACTCGCGAGAACCCAGCGACACCAAGCCGGCTTTCGTCGAGGTTCACTGGGTCCTCAACAACGGAACCGGCGAGGGCGGAATGTACATGTGCGACTCCCAGGACGGGCCTCGCACGCCGATGGTGATGCAACGCGGCGAGGAGCATGGGCCCTTCTGGGCAGCAGACGCGAACGGCGGGCCGAGAGACCTCCCGAACGGGGCGGTCGAATACCCGTGGCATGGTTGGGAGGCAGGACCCGACGACGGGACCGGCCAGTCATTCGACCTCGTCGCGGCTTTCGAGATCAACCCGAAGTACGCGCCTTCGGTGACCGCCTAGAAGTCGCCGACCACGTACCTGTGCAAGGTGTCGTGAAAGGCTCGGAGGCGACTCTCCTGGTAGTTGGCGAAACTGACTGCGCCTTTCGTACTAGCTCGCAGCCCCTTTTGAATGCGGGGAAAGTTGGGCGTGTCCTGATCGACGACGGGACCGTAGTTGCCCAGCTCGGCGACGTCTGACCAGGGTTGATCGTCGTCGAGGCGGAGCTCGGGCATCGGGTCGGGGTGAGTCCCATCGTCGGCCTTGGGGTACAACATCCAGATCTCGAAGATGGACCGTTGCGGGTCATCGCCATCGGGACGGAACCGGTAACACAGGGGGGCAACGATGGTCGGCCAGATGGTGAAGTTGGGGAACAGCGTGTATTGGATCTGATCGATCATCTCGGCATCGCTCGCCTCGCTGAGATCGACGCTGTGGCGTCGGCTCCAAACCTGGCGGTTGTGGTCGGCGATGAGCGACCTCGCGGTTTGCCCCAGCTCGAGTTTGGGCGGGTCGGCCTTTCTGCGCCCGAAGTACGAGTCGACGACGGCCTGTTCGTCGGCGAGCTGGCTGGCGATGTAGCCACTGGGGATTCCGCCCAACATGTTCATACGGGTGACATGGGGTTGCCAGTGGTCGTATTGGATGGACGTGTCGTAGTTGGATGTCGCTGCCCCTGTTGCAGCCATGGAACCGTCGGCGTTCTTGTCGTAGTGGGTCTCGGCAACGTGGTAACCCTCGATGAATGCGTCCTGGGCGACCTTCCAGTTGCAGGGAACCACCTTCGACACATGGACACCCTTGTACCGATCGTCGATTCCGAAGTCGTCGAGGTGATCGGGGAGAACACCGAGGTACGCCATCAGCGGCTGACACTCGCGGTCCAGGTTGATGAACACGAACCCAGCCCACGCATCGACCCGAACCGTCGGGAGCCGAGCCGCGTCGAGATCGAGGTGCGAAAAATCCCATTCGGCGGGGACGAACTGCAGGTCGCCTCGAAGCCCGTACGTCCAGCCGTGAAAAGGGCAGCGAAAGTTCTTCGTGCAACCAGATCCCTCTGCAAGGGTCGTGCCGCGGTGTAGGCACGAGTTGGTGTAGGCGCTTATCTCGTCGGTTCCGGTCCGGACCACGATGACGCTGTCATCAACGAT
>JBPCTU010000119.1:0-4535 GCA_051011515.1 Acidimicrobiales bacterium | reverse complement strand
GGGTTGCGACCCTGCGCTCAGAAGCGGCAGATGGCTGGCCTGCCAAGGTCACGGCGTTCAGGCCCGACATGGTTGTGCACGGCAAGTTCCGCGAACCGTGCTCGGTCTGTGGCACCGAGGTGCAGCGGATCGCCTACGCCGAGAACGAGGTCAACTACTGCCCGTCTTGCCAGACTGACGGCAAGGTGCTCGCGGATCGATCATTGTCTCGGCTTCTCAAAGAGGACTGGCCGAGAACCGTCGAGGAACTGGAAGGGTTTCGCAGCTGAATGGGTGCGAGAAGCCTTCAGGCCTCACAGTCCACGATCATTTCAAGCGCGAGCACTTGAGCGGGTGGACCGAGCCGGATTCCGTCAAATGAGTCGTGGTCAATCACAAAAGACGCATCGGCAGCTCTGGCGAGGGTGTGCGGTTCGGAAACTAGTTCGCCGGTCTCGCAGGTGATGTCACCCGCCAGCAGGATTGCGGCGACCTCTCGGCCCGCAACCTGGGGGCCACTGGGAGTCTCCAACGCGAGGGGATCATCGAGGAACACGGTGATGGACCACGCCGCCGCCCCAGGGATGGGCTCATGTTGAATTCCGTTCAGGACCCCTTCGACCCGCTGGCCTCGCAATGCCAGGACACCCTCGGTAGGGCCGTCGATCTCGACGAAAGCGGTCTGACCCACACGGCCATCGGTGTTGGCGAACGGGAAGGTGTCGAAGACGACCTCGGGCCCGCCTGTCGGAGGGAAGGTGTCGGTGAGGTATGGCACGAACCCCACACTTTCGACCTCTTCCTCTGCCTGCGCACGAGGCAGCGCTAGCACGTCGGGCATCGTGATGATGGGGGCGTCGACGAGGTCTGACACCGTCGAGGTGAGCGTCACGGGGCGATCCAGCAGATCGTTCACCGAGGCCGACAGGATGGGCACCGTGGTCGGGGGCGTTTCTGATGAAGACGCGGCGGTTGGAGAAGGCAGCGGCTGGGGGGACACACTTGCCGGCGGTTCGTCGGTGCTCTCGAGGGTGGGAGTTCCACTTCCCCCACTACACGCTCCGACCATCAGCACAGCAGCACAGATGGTTGCCACCAGGGTCAGGATCCGATGGCGCGCCGGGCGCGGTTGGGTGTCGATCGACGCGGACGACTTCGGCTGGCAGCGCCCTGCCATGATCAGATCAACCCTAGGCTCGACACGGCGTCGCGCTCTTGAGTGAGTTCGTCGGCAGACGCCGTGATTCGTGACCGGCTGAAGTCATCGATCTCCAGACCCTGCACGATCGAATAGGCACCGTTGGCACATGTGACAGGGAAGGAGGAGATGATTCCTTCGGGCACTCCGTAGCTGCCGTCGGACGGAATCGCCATGGAAACCCAGTCGCCCTCGGGAGTTCCGAGCGCCCAATCGCGAACGTGCTCGATGGCGGCGTTCGCGGCAGACGCTGCCGATGAGGCGCCGCGAGCCTTGATGATGGCCGCTCCACGTTGTTGCACGCTGGGGATGAACTCGCCTTCGATCCAAGCCTGATTGTCGATGGCGTCGGCAGCGATCCGGCCACCAACCTCGCAGTGGAACAGATCGGGGTACTGAGTGGCAGAGTGGTTGCCCCAGATTGTCATCTTCTTGACTTCGCTGACCGCTGCGCCCAGCTTGTCGGCAACCTGACTCTTGGCTCGATTGTGATCGAGACGCGTCATGGCGGTGAAGTTGGCCGGGTCGATGTCGGGTGCTGAGGCCTGCGCGATGAGAGCGTTCGTGTTGGCCGGGTTGCCAACGACGAGCACCTTGATATCTCGGCTCGCGTGGTCGTTGATCGCTCGTCCCTGCGGACCGAATATGCCGCCGTTGGCTTCTAGTAGGTCGGCACGCTCCATTCCGTCCTTACGCGGCATCGCGCCCACGAGCAGCGCGTAATCGGTGTCGGCGAAGGCAACGTCGGCCTCGTCGGACTTGACCACCGAGTCCAGGAGCGGGAAGGCGCAGTCATCGAGCTCCATGTGCACACCGTCGAGGGCATCAAGAGCTGGGGTGATCTCCAACAGTTGAAGGATCACCGGCTGGTCGGGGCCGAGCATCTGGCCGCTGGCGATCCGGAAAAGCAGCGCGTATCCGATCTGGCCGGCGGCTCCGGTGACGGTTACGCGGACGGGGGTCTTGCTCACTGGAACTCCAATCGACAGGGCGACGCCGAGGTTATCGAAAGCAAATCGGTTTCAGCCCACTCGGCAGCTATGTGCAGTTGCTCAGCTAGCGTCGGGCCCGAGAAGCCAGAACTGCAGCCCTTATCGAGGTCGCGTGACACGCCGATTGTGTTCGTCCCATGAGTGAGTCCCAAGATCGTTCGCTCGTCCGTTGGCACGACCGAGCCCGGCAGTTGAACGCACATGTGGTGCTGGCCGACAGTGATGACCGCGCCCAAGAGGCCGCTGAGCTACTGACAGACCGCGGCCTCGCGCGGGTCACGGTCGTGGGCGATGCCGAGACCAGGGTCTCGGAACGAGTACGCGAGGCAGCGGCTGAGATCGAAGGTGGCGCAGACCTCGCCGACCCATTGGATGTAGCCGCGTTGATGGTGCGTGAGGGAGAGGCATCGGCCGCTGTGGGCGGCGCAACACGGCCAACGGCCGACGTGATTCGTGCCGCCATCAGGATCCTTGGCGTAGCGACGGGAATGGCGACCGTTAGCAGCAGCTTCCAAATGGTGATGCCGGACGGAGGTTCCATTGTCTACGGCGATTGCGGGGTTGTACCCGAGCCAGACGCGGATCAGCTCGCCGACATCACCATCGGCACTGCTGGAACTTTCGAAGCTCTCAACGACGATCCGGCTCGCATTGCGATGATGTCGTTCAGCACGCTCGGTTCGGCCGAACACCCTCGCGTCGACAAGGTACGAGCAGCCATGGCGCTGGTGCGGCAACGACGCCCCGACCTCAGCATCGACGGCGAGCTGCAGTTCGATGCAGCGTGGGTTCCGGCAATCGCTGCGCTCAAGGCGCCGGATTCAGCCGTTGCCGGCAACGCGAACGTCTTCATCTTCCCGGACCTCGATTCGGGCAACATCGCTTACAAGATCACCGAACGGCTCGGAGGAGCACTGGCTTTTGGACCGCTGCTCCAGGGGCTAGATGGTGTCATGCACGACCTATCCCGTGGCTGTACTGCCGAAGACATCGTGAATGTTGCGGTGATCGCCACGCTGCAGGCCGCTTACGCGAGCCCCAGCCCACCCACTTGACCTACAGGCCGCTGGTAGAACTGCTAGCGGTCCGCGCCAGTCAGGTCACGGCGGAGCGTGTGTTGCCGATCCAACTCTCGAAAAGCTCGCTGTAGCGACCCGAGGCATCCACCAACTCGGCGTGGCTACCGTGCTCGACGAGCCGCCCTTGATCAAAGACCAGCACGACGTCGGAACGCTCAGCGGTGCTGAGACGGTGGGCAATGGAGATGGTCGTGCGCCCCTTGGACAACCGATCGAGAGCCGACGTGAGGGCCACCTCGGTCTCTGCGTCGACTGCGCTCGTGGCCTCGTCGAGAATGAGCAGGCCCGGATCGGCCAGTTGCGCCCGCACCAGCGCCACAAGCTGCCGCTCGCCGACCGAGAGGTTCTCCCCGCGTTCACCGACCTGGGTGTCCAAACCCTGCGGAAGTCCTGCCAGCCATCGCGAGAGGTCGAGTCGCTCGAACGCCGCCAGCACCTCGTCCTCGTCGGCACCTTCTCGCCCATACGCGATGTTGGTACGAAGAGATGTGCCGAACAGGAAACCGTCTTGGGGGACCATTCGGATGGAGGCCCGTCGAGAGGCGGGGCGGACTTCCCGCAGGTCGACGCCGCCGACCTGGACCGATCCAGCTGTAGGGTCCGCAAAGCGGGCGACGAGCTTGGCCAGGGTGGTCTTCCCCGAACCCGTCTCTCCCACCACCGCAACGTTCGTGCCGGCGGGGATCGAGAGGGTGACGTCGGTCAGGACCGGCCCGCCGGTGCGGTAGGAGAACCCCACGCCGTCCAGGTCGACCCCAAGAGCCCCGGGAGGCAGGTCGACACCGTCTTCCACCTCGTCGACGTCGACCTCGACATCATGGATCTGAAGAATCTTCCACCAGCCGGCGAGGGCAGTCTGAGTCTGATCGAGAACCTCGCCCAGGACCGCAATCGGATTCAACAGGATCGTTGCCAGGAAGAGGAATGCGACGAGCTCGCCCGAGCTCAGCCCCAGATCGTCGCCCCACCAGACACCAATGCCCACGATGACACTCAGCGCCACCGCTGCGAAGCCGTCGGTGATGGGAGCCAACCAGGCAAAGAACTTGTACCCCCATGCCTGGGTCTCGAACTGTGCCTGATTGGCCTCTTCCAGGCGTGCTTCGATGGGCTCGCGGTACCCATATGCACGAATGACCTCGGCCCCCTGGACCGCCTCGGATGCTGCACCCATCGTGGTCGCCACCCGGGTCCGAACCGCCTCATAGGCTCGGAACTGGCGCTTCTGCACGCCCGAGAGCACCGGTATCAGGGGCAGGTACACCGCCACTGTGACCAGCGTGAGCA
>JBPCTU010000118.1:0-3546 GCA_051011515.1 Acidimicrobiales bacterium | reverse complement strand
CGACTCTTCGTGCGAGTCGCTCGGAACGGATGCGCCCGGTACCCCCGAGCCTTGTGCCATCGGGCACTTGATCGTTGGCCGTTCAAGTCTTCGGAGCACGGTTGCGTTCGACTCGATATCGGCAATGTTGTGGCAGTCTGGCGGCCGGCGAGGCGGCCGGGCCTGTCGATGAGCGAACCCACGGAGTCGTCGACGGTCTGACGGCGACTGCCGCGGAGCGACAGGTGACTCCGACCGCTTTAGCCCATACATGGGTCATGGCTCAGCCTGGTGTGCGACCGATCGTCGGGCCGAGCGAAGCAGCGCATCTTGACGCCGTGGCCGAGGCTTTGACGGTGACTCTCACCGAGGGCGAAATCCAAGAGATGAGCGCGTGGTAGGTGGCGAGCAGGGTTGTCGTAGTGGAGACACCCCGGCCCAGCCGGGTCCTCACGGCCCGCAGTTGGCTGTCGACGTCGTTGCTGCTGTGGATGTTCGAACTCGACGATCAGGGCCCTAACGCAACCGTCGTGGCATGGCTCAGGTGAGTCTCGGGAGGGGACTTCTCTCGGTCAGGATGTGGTGCTGCTGTTCGGGACTGCCAGACCGGGAGGACGGCGTGCCTGTGCCTGGCTGCCCGGGCGGTCGAACCACTCACACCCGGGCGATGGCATCGAGAATGTTGAGCCGGGATGCCCGACGGGCCGGCAGCGATGCTGCAATCAGCCCGGCAATTGTGGCGATGATGACGTACATCACCAGGGTCAGGGTTGGAATCGAGAGCCGGTTGATGAATGAGTCCGGGATGGCGATGACAGCAACCCACCCGAAGCCCAGCCCGATGACGACGCCCAACAGCGCACCGAACAGCGAGACCACCCCGGCCTCCAGCCTGATGAGGCTCCGGGTCTGGCGCCGGGTCATTCCGATTGCGCGCATCAGCCCGAGCTCTTGGGTGCGCTCGAGAACCGATAGCGCCATGGTGTTCGTGATGCCGAGCAAGGCGATGAAGATGGCGAGTGCCAGGAAGACGTTGATGATCACCAGGAGCGAGTCGAGCTCGCCCTCGAGGCGCTCGCGAAACTCAGCCCGAGTCTCGAACTCGAGCTGGGGGAACGCGTCTGCCAGCGGTGCCAGTGCCGCCGTCGCTTCGGCTTCGTCGACTCCGGGAGCGACCTTGGCGGAGATCACTTCGTCGTTCTGACTGTCGAAGTTCGCCTCCCAGCCGGACAAGTCGATGATGTAGTGACCGATCAAGAAGTCGTTGGCGTAGATCGCACCGACGGTCAGGGTCTGCTCACCCGTGGCGGCGAACTCGATGATCAACGGATCGCCGACCTGGACTGCGTTCTCGTCGGCGGCCTCCTGAGTCAACAGGACGGTGCCCGGATCCGCCACCGGGTCGCCATTGACGATGTCGACGTCCAGGAGTTCGGTGAGCACGCTGAGATCGGTTGCCGCCACCCCCTTGTCGTCGCCCTCGATCCGGATGGTGCCGTACCGCACTGCCGATACCGTCCCGAACTCTGGGAGAGCTGCGACTTCATCCGCCAGCTGGTTGGTGAACGGAATCCCGTCCTCTGAGGTGACCAGGAAGTCGCCTATCAAGGTCGACCCGAGCTCGGCCTTGAAGGACGCCTTCAGCGAGGTCGCCACCACGCTGGCCATGGCGATGAGAGCCAGGCCGATCATGAGCCCCGCTGCGGTCGATGCTGTGCGCTTGTTGTTGCGTGCTGCGTTCTCGCGTGCCATGTGCCCGGTGATCTTGGATCCGGGCATGTGTTCGAGCGGCGCACCGAGGAGAGAGGCCGACGGGCTGGAGAAGAGGGGGGCGAACATGGAGACTGCGACGAAGATCATGACTGCCCCGGCCCCGAGCGCAAGCAAGACGAACGCGGTGTTGTCGGAGCTGCCGAACAGGCCGAAGCCCATGAGCGCAATGCCCAATACGGACAACAGGATGGCGATGATCGTGCGGCGCGTGCCTTCGCCCGACCCGAACCGGAACCCGGCCCGCATGGCCGCAATTGGAGGCACCCGCGCCGCTCGGCGAGCGGGTGGTAGTGAGGCCATCAAGGTGACGCCGAGTCCCACGATGAGCGCTGCTCCCACGGTGCGCGAGGAGACTACGAGTTCGATGGCCGGGAGGCTGAACCCCAGCGCATTCATCAGTGCTCGGAGCCCGTAGGCCAGCAGTACGCCACCCCCAAGGCCCGCCAGCGAAGCAACCACGCCGATGATCAGGGCCTCGAACATGGCTCCGACACGAACCTGCCGTGCTGTGGCCCCTAGGGCTCGCAACAACGCGAGTTGACGTATCCGCTGTCCCAGCAGAATGTTGAAAGTGTTGCTGATGATGAAGGTGCTGACGAACACCGCTACCAGCGCGAAGGCCAGCAGGATGTTGCCGAAGATGTCGATGACCTGGGTGAAGTCGTCCTGGTCTTCTTGCACTACCACGTCGCCGGCGACGGCCGAGAGGTTGTCGGGAATCGCCGCTCGGAGTCGAGCAACCAGCACATCGGGATCTACCCCGGGAGCCGAGATGTCGATCCACTCGATCTGGCCGACTGTGCCGTCCAGCCGCTGGATCTCAGCCAGGGTGAAGGACATGATCACCGCCCCCGCCAATGCGTTCTCTTCCCCGAACCGGGTGAATCCGACAAGCGTGAAGGGTTCTCGGCCTCCGACACCGATCATCTCGTAGGTCTGGCCAACCACGAGGTCGTTGTTGTCGGCTGTACCCACGTCGAGGACGAACTCGCCCGGCCCGCTGGGCGGGCTGCCTTCGACCACCGTGAGGGGACCGAGGCCACTTTCGCTCCAGTTGAAGGAGAGCACGGGTGCGCCCCCTATGCCGTCGATGGCCTCGCCGTCGGGTTTCACCGCGATGATCTTGAGGCTTTCGGTTCCGGGCTCTGCAACCTCCACGCCTTCGACCTCGGCCACGAGATCGACCACGTCTTCGTCGAAGGGGAGGTCGTCGAACTCCACCTCCTCGAAGTCTCGCTGGGCCCGAACCTGCGCGTCGAGGTCGGCGTTGGCGTCGGCAACGATGTTGTCGAAGGTCTTAAGCAGGCCGTCGGTCAGGACGAACGATGCGACTACGAAGCTCACACCGAGCAGGACGGAGAACGTGGTGAGGATGAAGCGGAGCCGGTTGTCGGCCAGGTTGCGGAGGCTGAGCCGGAGGACGGTCATGCCGGTCGGGCCTCGAGCGCTTTGATGCGGTCGAGGACCAGGTCGGCCGTCGGGTCCTCGAGGGTTGCAACGATTCGCCCGTCCTGGAGGAAGATGACGACGTCGGCATAAGCCGCACCCACGGGGTCATGAGTGACCATGACCACCGTCTGATTCCATTCGTCCACCGCTCGGCGAAGGAATCCGAGGACCTCGTGGCCACTCTTGGAGTCGAGGTTGCCTGTCGGCTCGTCGGCGAAGATGATCTCGGGTCGGCTGACCAGCGCGCGGGCCACGGCTACTCGTTGCTGCTGACCCCCCGAGAGCTCGTCGGGGCGGTGATGGAGGCGGTCGCCCAGCAGCAGGCTCTCGATCACCTGCCCGGTC
>JBPCTU010000117.1:0-3634 GCA_051011515.1 Acidimicrobiales bacterium | reverse complement strand
GGTGCCGCTCGATGACCGCTCGTTCGAGCGTTTCAACTCAGATCTGGCCGGCCGCCCGCAGCTGATCAAGGGCAAGACACAGACGCTGTTCGGAGGGATGCATCGGCTTCAGGAACACGTGATCCTGAACGTTCACAACAAGTCGTATGCGCTGACGGCGGAAATCGAAGTGCCCGAAGCTGGTGCCTCCGGCGTCATCGTCTCCCTCGGTGCCGGCATCGGGGGCTGGAGCCTCTATGCGCACGAAGGCAAGCTCAAGCATTGCTACAACTTCTTCGGCATCGACAGGTACTTCGCTGAGAGCCACGGCGAGATTCCGTCCGGCAATCATCAGGTCCGGCTCGAGTTCAGCTACGACGGCGGAGGCCTGGCCAAGGGTGGCACTGTTTCGCTGTTCATCGACGGCCAAAAAGACGGGGAGGGCCGCGTCGAGCAGACCGTGCCGATGCTGTTTGGCACAGACACGTGCGACGTCGGTAGCGACCTTGCCTCACCGGTCTCGCCCGACTACGGGCCGAAGGACAACGCGTTCAACGGGACCGTGAACTGGGTACAGATCGACATCGACGAGAACGCAGAGGATCTCGACCACCTGATTACTCCCGAGGAGCGTTACAAGGTCGCGATAGCGCGTCAGTGATCCGCTGAGGTCTCTCTGGCCGCAGCCAACATCAATAGCTTCGACTGTGGGAACGGGGATCTATCCCCATGGCCAGCGTTAGGTGAGATCTACCATGATCAAGCCCGGGGTTTGACGGAGTGCCATCTTGGAACCGTGTCAATTGGGGGTGATGAACGTGTCGGAGTACGAGGCCGATTCCTTCATCGACGCTGACTGGCCACAACATTCGGAATATCAGAGACAGAAGACGCGGTCAGCGCATGCTGATGTGGCCAGGAGAGAGGCCGCTCGCACCCCGGACGCGCCCCCCGACAAGAAGCCGTCTCTGTTGACGAAGGCGTTCCGGCGAGCCGTGGGACAAAGGTGCCACGGGTGTGGCGAATCCGGCGGCATCGTGACGATCGACCCCTGGCTGAAGGGACACGACACCACGCGGTGTCGCTACTGTCTGACTTGGCGACAACGAGTTCTGCCCAACCGCTCGGGCGGTGGTCCGTGATGGCCGGGGGCGGAGTGCGAGTACATCGGGATCGAAGTTACTGACATCACATCCGGGTAGGTAGCACGCAGGTGGCGTTCTCACTTGGGCCATGCTGTCGAGATGCCTCTAGCTTTGAGCTGATGACACAGCTTCGGCTTGGCGGGACGGGGTCGTGAAGGCGCGTGTAAGAGGAATGTCAGTCGCAACTCGCCTGGCCTTGACGGTGCTCGTCGTCAGCATCGCCTCCTTCATCATCACGGCAATAGTGGCGGTCACCGGAGCGCAGGGTTCGGGCGACGAGCTGGTGCGCGACCGGATACCAGCTCTGCGAACTGCGAAAGCCGGTGAAATCGAGCAGTTCTTCATGAACCAGCGAAACGCCGTTGGGCAACTCGCTCTGAGCCCTACCGTGTTCGAGGGCACCCAGGCCTTTGCTGCGGCACACAATGAGCTGGCAAGCACACTCGAAGTCGCCGATGTGGCCGAAGCCGAGGCCCGACTTGACGACTTCTACGCAGCCGAGTTCGTGCCGGCTCTCGAAGCCGTCCGATCGAGCCCGGTGACCAGCAGCACGTTCTCGCTCGAAGACGACCTGGCCGGTACCTACCTCCAAGACCTCTACCTGGCTTCCAATCCGTTCGACACCGAAGACCACGCACTGCTTGTAGACGCCAACGACGGGTCAGCCTGGACAGACGCTCACCGTGAGCTCCACCCTTGGATGCGCAGAGTGGTGGCTCGCTACGGATTTGTAGACCTGTTCCTAGTCGAACCCGAAGGCGGAGTTGTCGTATACAGCACCCTTAAGGAAGTCGACTTCGCAACCAGCCTGAGTACCGGTCCATACAGCGCAACCTCACTCGGCGGACTGGTCGGGCGTGCCCTCCGAGAAGGGTCACCCGGGGATGTCTTCATCGCCGATCACTCGCAGTATCCGCCATCGCTCGACGCGCCGAGCATCTTCTACGCGGCGCCTCTGTTCGATGGCGACGAGTTGGTCGGTGCGCTGGCTGTGCAAGTGGACAGTGCCGGAATCAACAGCATCATGAGTCGCGAATGGAGAGCCGGCCGGCTCGGTGAAACGGGCGAGATCTACCTGGTCGGCCCGGATCGTCGCATGCGGTCCGACGCCCGTTTGTTCGTCGAGGAACCCGACACCTTTCTTGCTCACGTAGAGGCCACGGAGGAGGTCTCTGACGAGGACATCGCCGGAATGTCGGCCCAGGACACCACGGTGCTGTTCTATCCAGTGACGACTGAGTCGGTCGAGGCAGCCTTCGCTATCGACGACGGCGTGATCGAGATCGAGCATCTCCAAGAGGAGGTCTATTCCGCGTACGAGCCACTGGGCGTCCAGGGGCTCGATTGGGTGATAATCGCTGAGCAGTCGCGGTCCGAGGTGCTGGATCCCGTCGATGCGTTCCGTACCGAATCGTTGGTTCTGGTCGCTGTGTTCGTGACCGTGCTGACCTTCGTCGCTGTGCTCTGGTCCAGCGCATTCGTGGCGCCAGTACGGTCGATCACGGCTGCGGTCGGACGCTTCCGGGATGGCCAGACTGATACGAAGGTTCCGAGTCATGGAGTCCAAGAGTTCAGGGATCTCGGCGCCGACTTCGACCAGATGATCCAAACGCTCACCGAGCGACAGGCAGAGATCGCCCAGGCGGCGGCCGAGAAACGATCCTTGTTGTCACGCCTGTTGCCCCCTTCCGCCGCGCGTGCGGTCGCCGAGGGCGATCGAACGATGTTGGACGTCGCCCCCCAGGCCAGCGTCGCCGTGGTCGTGGTAGCCGGTCTGGACGACCTCGCCCGTGCCCGCTCCGCCACTTCGAACCGAGATCTCATGCACGAGTTGGTCAATCAGCTGGACCGAGCTGCCGAGTCTCGTGGGCTCGAGAGAGTGAAGGTGGTGGGAGACACGTACTTCGGCGTTTGCGGTCTCGACCACGCCTATCTCGATCATGCGCCTCGCGCCCTCGCCTTTGCTGTCAACGCGCGTGACATTGTGCGCGCTCTCGGGGAGTCGGTCGGTCATCCGCTCGACGTGAGCGCGGGATTGGACAGCGGAACCGTGACCGTTGGACTCACCGGAGCGACGCGGCTGGTCTACGACCTGTGGGGCGACACTGTCAACACGGCTTATCGTTTGGCCCGTCTAGCCGGCCCGGGCGAGCTCATCGCATCGGACGCGACCGCTACAAGGCTGCCGGCAGACCTGCTTGACGAACGTGTCGAAGTTGATGCTCGGTCCAGCGGCGCGGCCACCCAAGCCGCTTGGATCGTCGACCCGACAAATCAAACCATGAGGAGCGCTCCATGAGTTCGCTGTTCAGCGAGCCCGCTGCATATTGGGCTGTCGGACTCACGATCCTTCTGCCACTGCTGATCTTGTTCTTCGGCGAGTTGGGTGAGCGACTTCGTCAATCGGATTCGGTGTTCCAGGGCACGGTCTCGATAGTACGGAATTGGTTTCTTCCGCTGTTCGCCGTCTGGATTCTGGCAACTGCGGTTGTCGAGATCGACCACGACCA
>JBPCTU010000116.1:0-3143 GCA_051011515.1 Acidimicrobiales bacterium | reverse complement strand
GGTCCGGCCCGTACAGCTCGGGTAACACGGCGTGAAGGACGGCGCGGCGAGATTGCGGTCCGACCAAACGGGCGCGTTCAACACCTCCGACGGTCAAGATGACGGCCGGGTAGGACAATACGCCCAGCTCCCGAGCCAGCTTGCCGTCAGCGTCGACGTCGATCTGGTCGAGGCGGATTCCCCTCGACCTGTTCGCGGTGATTACCTGGCCCACCACCTTCGCCAGCTGCTGACTCGGTGGATGGCTCACGGCCGACACGAAGGTGAGGACAGGAGCGTCGGTGTCGCTAGTGGCCGTGCGGCTCGAACCCATGAGCCGAAAGGCTACGCCTATGGCCGCTCCCAAGCGATCCGGCCGGCTTCGAGAGCGACCGTTGTGTCGGCCCCCAGCAGGACCTCGCTCCGGTGGCTCACGATCAGCACCGCCACCTCGTCGCCAAAACCACGCAGATTCTGTATCAAGGTGCCGACCGCGTTGGCATCGAGGTGATTGGTCGGTTCGTCGAAGATCAGCACCTTCGGCTGGCCCATGAGGGCGCGAGCGATGGCGATTCGTTGCCGTTGACCGCCCGAGAGTCGCACGCCGTCCTCGCCGATCTCGGTGTGGACACCATCCGGGAGCTGGGCAACCACATCATCAGCACCAGACAGCCTGAGCGCCCGAGCCAGAGCCTCCTCGTCAGGTTCGTGGCCGTAAACGACATTGGCATGAACGGTGTCGGGCAACAGGAATGGCTCTTGGGTGACCACGCCGAGCTGTGGCCGCAGTTTCTTCATGTCGAGCGAGTCGTACGGAACACCGTCAGCGAGCACTTTGCCGGCACCGGGGCGATAAAAGCCCAACAACAGATTGACGATCGAACTCTTGCCCGAACCGTTCGGCCCGACCAACGCCACTATCTTCCCCGGTTCCAGAGCGATCGAGACATCATGAAGCACGGGTTCGTGGTCGTCGTAGCCGAACGTGACAGCATCGACCTCCAAGTGGCCGGCTAGACGGTGTGCTTCGGTCCCGGTGTAAGGCCGCTCCTCTGGTCCGTCGAGCAGGTCGCTGATTCGGGCCAAGGCTTGCTGGCCCTGGACGATGAGAGCGAAGGATTGGGCCATGCTGCCGGCTGGGCCACGCAGTATGGCGAAACCTGCGTAGAACGACAGCAGCTCACCGAGCGACATCGAGGTACGCATCACCGTGATGCCGCCAACGGTCAACAGAGCAGCGCCGGCGATGGCGATGACACCCTGTTGGATCGCGGGATTGACCGCCGACAGGTAGGCCACCCGCATATTCGTCTCGTGGAGTTTGTCGAGTTGACGGTCCGCAGTCTCCAGCTCATGGTCTTCTGCCCCTGCCAAACGGACCAACTCCTGGCTCCGAAGCATCAGCAACGCACGTCCACTGAAGTCCCGATAGGCCGGGTGGAAGTCATCGGTGGCATCACGAATCCGAGAGTTGAACAACTTCCCGACCATGAACAAGACGGGGGCGAAGGCGAGCGTGACCAGAGCCAAGACCCAGTTCAGCGAGATCAGAACGATTGAAATGCCGGTGACCAGAAGCGTGCTCGGCAACATTGTGGTGATCAGCACCGCCGACATCGTCTGCACCCTCAACGAGTCCTGAACGATCGCGTCGTGCAGGTGTGCGATCGGCGTGTTGTCGTAGGTCGACCTCGGCAACTTGATCATCCGCTCGTAGAGGTCGTGGCGAAGCTGGCGCACAACGTGGAGACTTGCTGCCAGCGTGACCCGACGCGAACCAATCTGGGCGAACACGCTCACGACCGCGAGGCCTGCCATTGCCAGCCCGATCGCCACCATCAGCGCTGTGTCTTGTTCTGGCAGCGCGTCATCGATTGCGACGCCTATCAGGATCGGTATGGGGATGAGCAGGGCTGCTTCGACAACGGCCAACGTCACGCCCGCCACGATCTGACCGCGACAGGGGCGGAATCGGCCGCGGAAACGACGACGTTGGCCGGGTGTCATCCCGGCCTCTGCCTCGCCGAAGCGGCCAGCTCCTCTTCCAGCGCTATGGCAAGTCGTTTGGCGTGTGGCTCCCGTAATACGAGGTCATCGCTGTGCGACCCGGATACCCGACGGACCTGGGCTCCACCGGCGGCGAGTCCCGACCAACGTTCGGTGAGTCGTTCCATGGCGTAGGAAGAAGTGTCGTTCCCGAAGAACAGAGTCACTGCCACATCCACGGGTTCGGCTTGGTATCGGTGGTATGCACGGGCCATGGCCTCCGCCACCTGTCGGTGAGTGGCTGCCGTGGTGCCTTTCTCGGAGACGTAGGTGGCGAAGTCTTCTCGACGGCGACGCACCGACGCAGCGACGTTGCGGACGGTTCCTCGGACATCTAGCTCGCGGGCCAGTCTTGTGTACTTCGTCCGCCTGGTTTCGGGCGCCGGCATCACGATAGGGACGCCGGCTTCCACAGCGCCGAGGAACTCGACCTCGTGACCCATCGCTATCAGCTGTCGACAGATCTCCAGCGCGACAATGCCGCCCACGCTATAGCCGAGTATTCGGTACGGCCCTTCGCTCTGGGTCGAAAGGATCGTGGCGAGTTGATGATCGGCAAGCGCAACGACCTCTTCGAGGGGCTGCTCGATGCCGTCGACACCTACCGCTTCGACACCAAACACGGAGCGGGGCTCCTCCAGGTGGCCAACGAGGGGTTCGTACAGCACCAGGGAACCGCCGGCTGGGTGAACGAGCCACAGCGGCGCATCAGCGCCGACGTCGCCGTCGCGGAGCTTCACAAGGTACTTGGACGGGCTTGCCTGATCCGGCACCTCGGGCGGCTCGACCACCTCCCGGTCGACCAGATCGATGCACATCCGGGGCGTCCGGGCGTCGAACATCGCCGATAGCGGCAACTGCACCCCGTATTCATCATCGATGCGAGCCAACAACTCCATCGCCAGTAGCGAGTTTCCGCCACGCGAGAAGAAGTCTTCGTCCGCACCGAGCGTGGCGACGCCCAACGTGCGCCGCCAGAGTTCGGTCATCCGAGCGGTTCTCGGGTCGGTGATCGGCCTCTGCTCGCTCGCAGCCTCGGATGGCTCCTCGAGCGCGACCCGATCGACCTTGCCCGAGCGGGTGAGGGGCATGGCGTCCATCACGACGGTCCTCGCGGG
>JBPCTU010000115.1:0-4283 GCA_051011515.1 Acidimicrobiales bacterium | reverse complement strand
GGACCACCCCCACCTCGGCGTGCTCACCGACATGACCCAAGCGGTGCCAACCCTGAGGGCGGCGTTCACCCCCGAGTCGATCGATGGAGAAGCCATGACAGACGAGATCGTCTCACTCATCGAGTCTCTCGCCAACCCTCCCGAGACCACCCGGTAGCACTTGCGGTCAGCCGACGCCGTCCCCGCCTAGCTCGAACGAGCCCGATCCGTGCGCCACCGCTCGGTCGACGATGAGCCCGAGGATGCCATGCGAAACCTGGTCTTGTACGAGCTCGTCTCCGTCGACGGCGTGGCCGAGCAGCCGAGCGACTGGCTATTTGACTCGGGCGACGAGGTCTTCTCGGACACCGATCCGTACGGCAATCTCTTCCTCGCCTACCGATCGCTCCACAACAGGACCTGACCGCTGTTGACCCTTGATCACAGCCGCGACCGAGGCGGCCAGAACCCCCTTGTTTACCTACTCGATCCGCAGACCCGAGATCGCCCGGCTGATCACGAGCTGCTGGATCTGCTCGGTGCCTTCGAAGATGTCGTGGATCTTGGCGTCGCGGTGCCAACGCTCGACGGGGTACTCCCGGGTGTAGCCGTAGCCCCCGAGGATCTGGATGGCCCGTTCGGTCACCCACGTGGCCACCCGGCCGGCCTTCATTTTGGCCATCGACCCCTCGGCGTTCTTGAACTGTTTCTGCTTGCCCAGCCAGGCCGCCCTCCAGATCATCCCTCGGGTGACCTCGATCTCGGTCGCCATGTCGGCGAGCATGAACGCGATGCCTTGGTTCATGATGATCGGGCGACCAAAGGCGTGGCGCTGCTTGGCGTATTCGAGGCTGTACTCGTAGGCCGCCCTTGCGATGCCGATCGCCTGAGCCCCGACTGCGGGCCTCGTCGCCTCGAAAGTCTGCATGGCTGCCTGGGCGTTGCCCTTCTCGCCGCGGCGAACTCGTGCAAGGCGGTCGTCGAGTTTGTCCTTTCCGCCCAGCAGGCAGCGGCCTGGGACCCGGACCTCATCGAGAACCACCTCGGCGGTGTGGCTGGCCCTGATGCCGTGTTTCTTGTACTTCTGGCCCTGGCTCAGGCCGCTCGCCCCGGCAGGAACGATGAAGCTCGCATGGCCCTTGGATCCCAACTCGGGGTCAACGACACCCACGACCACATGGATCTCGGCGATGCCGCCGTTGGTGATCCAGGCCTTGGTGCCATTCAGCACCCACTCGTCTTTGGCCTCGTCGTAAACCGCAGAGGTCCGGTAGCCGCCAACATCGGATCCGGCGTCAGCCTCCGAAGCGCAGAACGCCCCGAGCTTCAGCTCTGCTGCGTCGCCGTAACACTGCGGGACCCACTCCATGACCTGCTCCCGCGTTCCGGAAGCGGCGATTCCGGCCGCGGCAAGGCCAGAACCCATGATCGCCATTCCGATACCGGCGTCACCCCAGAACAACTCTTCGATGGCCAGCGGGAGCGTGAGGCCGGTCCGATCGTTGAGCATCGCCTCGGCCATGAACTCCCAGCCATACAGGCCGATCTCAGCTGCCTGTTGGACTATCGGGTACGGGAATTCCTCGCGTTCATCCCACTCTTGTCCGGCAGGCCGAACAACTTCCTCAGCGAAGTCATGAACCCATTTCTGGATCTGAAGCTGATCTTCGTTCAGCTGAAAGGAAAATTCCGACATCGGGACAACTCCTCGCTGAGGGTGCAGCCGGCGGCTGCCTCGTACACCTAAGTTACCATACGGTAACAATGAGTCAAGGCGGCCTATTGCGCACAGGGGCCGACCGCTCCTCCCCAACAACGTCCAACGTCTGCTGCCGACCGCCGAAACCAGGCGCAGGGCGGAGCCCCACGGCTTGTAGCGTTGTGCGGCAATGAGCACCGGCGCTTCCCAGACAGAGTTGCCCAAGGCTTACGAGCCCGAGGACACAGAATCGGCGATCACCGCCAAGTGGTTGTCGGCGCACGCATTTGCGGCACCATCCGCTGCCAAGGGCGAGACGTACAGCATTGTCATCCCACCCCCCAACGTCACGGCCGCGCTCCACCTGGGCCACGCGCTGAACAACACGTTGCAGGACGTCCTCATTCGCTACCACCGGATGACCGGGGAACCGACCCTCTGGATGCCCGGTACTGATCACGCCGGCATCGCCACCCAAACGGTCGTCGAGAAACGCCTGCTCGGTCAAGGCATCAAACGCCTGGACATGGGTCGGGACGCCTTCGTAGCGACCACCCAGGAATGGAAAGACGAGTACGAGGCCGTCATCCTCGAGCAGCTCCAGGCCATGGGCGCTTCGTGCGATTGGGACCGGACCCGCTTCACCATGGACGACATGTGTGCCACTGCGGTCCGGCACGCGTTCTTCGAGCTCTTTCGCGACGGACTGATCTACCGCGGAAAACGACTTGTGAACTGGGATCCGGTCACCCGCACGGCGCTGGCTGACGACGAGGTCGAGATGGAGGATGTGGCCGGCCACATGTGGTATCTCAGCTACCCGCTCGCCGACGACTCCGGCCACGTGACGGTGGCCACCACTCGTCCGGAGACGATGCTGGGCGACACAGCGGTGGCCATAAATCCGAATGACCCCCGCGCCGAGGCGTTGCGAGGCAAGGAAATCCGACTGCCAATCGTCGACAGAACGATCCCCATCGTGGAGGACGATTACGTGGTCATGGCCGACTCCGAGAGTTCGGACGCCAAAGCCAGGTACGCGTCGGGTTTTCTGAAGGTGACGCCCGCCCACGACCCCAACGACTGGGAGATCGGCATTCGCCACGATCTCCCGGTGATCAACGTGATGGGCCCCGACGGGTCAATCTCGGACCAGCACGGTTGGGAGGACGTTTCGGAGGAAGCCCAGCAGTTCGTGGGTCTCAGCCGCGAAGAAGCACGCGACCGAATCGCGAGCTGGTTCGAGAACCACGGACTCTTGGTGCAGACCAGGGACTACTCGCACTCAGTGGGCCACTCGTACCGCAGCCATGCTCCAATCGAACCCTGGCTCTCGGACCAGTGGTACGTGGCGGTGACCGACGACAGTCTTCGCGGTTCGGCGCTGCGCGCCCAGGACCCCACGCAATCCCCCGAGCTGGCGCCCGACGTCGCCCCGCGGGGCACGTCCGAAGGCGACGGAGAGCTGAGCTTCTACCCGCCTCGTTATGCCCGCACGTATCAGGCCTGGCACGAGAACATCAACGACTGGTGCATCTCACGCCAGCTGTGGTGGGGGCACCAGATCCCGGTTTGGGTCAAGGTCATCGCCACCGACAGTGCGCCCGACAAGGTGCGATCTGCCGACATCGACGTTGCGGTTCCTATCGATTCGCAGTGGGTACACGCAGGCGCAGCCCACGTCGCCAGGCGTATCACTCCCGAGGAAGTGGAAGAAGCCGTTTGTGTCCCGCCAGGGTCCACGTTGGCCCGGTCGGATCGCCAGGATGACAGCTGGGACGAAGCCGAACTCGTTGCTGCGTTGGAGGCGGACGGGTATGTCCGCGACCCCGACGTGTTGGACACCTGGTTCTCGTCGGCTCTTTGGCCGTTGTCGACGATGGGTTGGCCCTGGCCTGACGACTACCCAGAGACAGTTGGGTTGCTCGACTCGTACAACCCGACGTCAGTGCTGTCCACAGCGCGCGAGATCATCACGCTGTGGGTGAGCCGCATGGTCATGTTCAACCGCTACTTCCTCGATGGCCGCTTGCCCTTCGAAGATGTCTTCATCCACGCCATGGTCCAAGACGGCCATGGCCAGAAGATGTCGAAGAGCCTGGGGAACGGAGTCGACCCGCGCGACATCATCCACAGCCATGGTGCCGACGCAATGAGGTTTGGTCTGGTCCAGATGACCACCGACACCCAAGACGTTCGAATGCCGGTGGACATGGTCTGCCCCTATACGGCCGACACGTTCGTACCCGAGTTCATCACCTCTCCCGCCGGTCACATCGTGGCTGCTCCGATACAAGAGTCACCCTCGGGAGAGGGTCAGATGGTGTCTGCCTACGGTGCTGCCACCGGTGTCGTGGAGCCGACGGCTGCCAAGCCCCTTGCCCGCAACACTTCCTCGAAGTTCGACATTGGCCGAAACTTCGCCAACAAGTTGTGGAATGCCACTCGCTTCGCACTCCGGCGCCTCGACAACAACTCGGTGTCCGAGTTGGTAGATCCGGCGACGCTCCCCTTCATCGATCGCTGGATCATCGCCAGGCTGAGCCACACCATCGACACGATCGAAGCTGCACTGGCCAGCTACCAGTTCGACGTCGCTGCTGAC
>JBPCTU010000114.1:0-4845 GCA_051011515.1 Acidimicrobiales bacterium | reverse complement strand
ACGCAGGGTCATGCTGGAGATGACGCAGCGCTTCCCGTCGCCGAGCGGCCCTGGCGGCGCACTCGGTGGGCTGGAGCTGGTGGCAGACCTCGGGCCGGATCATCCGCTCTACCGACCCATGCGGCGCTGAACCCCTCGTTTGGTCAGGTGCCAGTGAAGTCCGGGGGCCGCTTCTCGATAAAGGCAGCGATGCCTTCTTGTCCGTCGTTGGTCTTCATCGCCTCGGTGATTGCCACACCTTCAGCCTCCCCCGCCTGCTCGAGGGAAGAGTCGAACCCGCTGTAGACCAGTTGTTTGGCGTGGCCGACCGCGTAGGGAGGCCCCGACGCGAGTTCGCCCGCAAGGTTTGCCGTTGCTGAGTCGACCTCGTCGTCGGGCACGACCCGGTTCACCAATCCCCATGCCTCGGCTTCCTGAGCGGTGAGGACCCGGTTGGTGAGGGTCAGATCGAGCATGCGGCGCACCCCGATGTGGCGCGCGATGAAGTACGTGGACGTTCCATCGGGGGTCATGCCGGCGCGCGTGTAGGCCATCGTGTACTTCGCGGATTCGGCGCTGATCACAAGGTCGAACGCGCTCATCAGCGACAACCCGGCACCCCCAGCTGCCCCTCGGACTCCGGCAACGAAAGGTTTGGGCATTCGGTTCATCTTGTAGATCGCCCCGTGGAAGTCCATGAGGAGGTCGGCGCCGTGGCGTGCCAGCTGGTCACCCTTGGCATGGAACTCTTTGAGATCACCACCCCCGGAGAACACCTTGCCTTCGGCAGTGACCGAGACCGCGCTGACCGTGTCGTCGAACTCGATTTCGACCATCACCTCCTTGAGGTCGGCAGCCAACGCTCGGCTTACGGCGTTGGCTCCGTCCGGTCTGGCCAGGCGAAGGTGCGCAACATTCCCGGTGACCTCATAGGTAATGGTCTCGAACTCCATACGTCCTCCCGATCTCTCTCAGGAGGTCTACCAGCTCAAGCGCGGCCCTTGAGCATCAAGTTCCAGTACAGAAATGGAAGCCCGTATCGCTTCAGGTACCACATGTCTCGCCGGGGCTTCGTGAGGTCGATCAACGGGAATGTCGGGGTGTGATTCCCGTCGTAGTCGAACTCCGCCAGGAGCACCCGATCTCTCGACGTCACGATGGGGCACGACGAGTACCCGTGGTACTCGGCCGTCAACGGTTGTTCATCAAACATCGCCCGCAAATTCTCGACGACGACCGGCGCCTGTTTCCGGACGGCGGCGCCGGTCTTGCCGTTCGGAGTGGAGCCGGCGTCGCCCAGGCTGAACACGTTCGAGTAGCGGTTGTGCTGAAGCGTGTACTTGTCGACATCGACCCAGCCCCCGGGGGACTCATCGGAGAGTGGGCTGGCCTTCACCCAGTCCGGCGCTGACTGCGGCGGCGCGAGATGTAGGACGTCGTAAGGCAGGGAGAAAGCTGACGCAGTGTCGCTCCCTCCAAACGTGGCCTTCTTGCCGTCGGGATCGATCGACTCCAGCGCCGCTCCGGTGTGGAGGTTGATTCCGTAGTCGGCGATCACTTGGTCGAGCGAGTCGGCGAATTCGGACAGGCCGAAGATGCGCGGCCCGGGCACCACGAGGTGGACGTCGATCTTGTCGAGTACACCCTGACTACGCCAGTAGTCACAGGCCAGGTAGGCGATCTTCTGGGGCGCGCCGCCACACTTGATTGCTCCGTTCGGCATCGCGAACACAGCCGTACCCGAACGGGTGTTGCGAATGAAGTCCCAGGTCTTGGGGGCCAGCTCGAATGAGTAGTTGGACGAGACGCCGTTCTTCCCGAGCGTTTCCGTTACTCCCGGGACGAGATCCCAGTCGAGTTGAATGCCGGGGCAGAGCACCAGGGCGTCGTATGAGTAGGACGAGCCGGCGTCGGTGCGGACCACGTTGTTCTCGGGCTCGATCTCGACCGCCGCCTCTTTGATCCAGTCGGCGCCCTTCGGAATCACCGATGCCTGGCTGCGCTTGGTCGAAGACGCCTTCACACAACCGCCGCCAACGAGTGTCCACAACGGCTGGTAGTAGTGGTCATCGGAAGGATCCATGACGGCGACGCTGTCGATCTTGCGGAGCAGCCGCGCCGCTGTGGTTATCCCAGCGGTACCACCGCCGACAATCAAGACCTTGTGGTGCGAACTTGTTCCCATGTCCGGAACGTACCTGCCTCTGACGGCCGCCAACAAGGACGAAGGTCACTCAAGGAACCGTCTTCGGAGAGCGTCAGGGCTCGAGGACCTCGAACGTCACTGCAAGCTCGACACCGACCTGTTCTCCCACCGCCTGTGCGCTGGCACGAAGCCACCGATCTGCCTCTTCCGGACTCTGCCCGAGCGCCTGCAAATACTCCTCGTGACAGCACAATGACTCGACTCCGGATCCGATCGAGTCAGTCACGTCCACGAAATGGGTGGCACTGGTCGAGCAGTTGAACGCGACGAATCGCACTCCGTTCCAAGCAGGATCGTCCAAGCCGTGGGCAAGCCACGGGTTGGCGGCTGCTCTAACCGAATCCAAGAGCGCAACACCAACCGCTCGATGATCGGCGTGGTTCCAGCTCGGACCACCCCAACTCTCCCGAAAATTGATCGAGAGGATCACCTCGGGTCGGTGCTTCCGGATCGCACGAGCGAGGTCGAGCCGCAGACGCAGATCCGCCACAACGAGGCCATCTTGATGGTCGAGAAACTCCAGATGCGAGACCCCAACGGCATCGCATGCCGCGCGTTGTTCAGCTTCTCGGAGGGGGCCGCAGGTGTCCGGCGGGATCGCGTCGATCCCGGCCTCGCCTCTCGTCACCAGCAAGTACGTCACATCCTTGTCCATGCCGGTC
This sequence comes from Acidimicrobiales bacterium, assembly GCA_051011515.1. Classification (GTDB taxonomy): domain Bacteria; phylum Actinomycetota; class Acidimicrobiia; order Acidimicrobiales; family UBA8592; genus JBPCTU01. The sequence continues at coordinate 1,998 of JBPCTU010000114.1, read as the reverse complement.
CAACGGGCCACCGCCGCGCTCGCGCCGTATTCCATGTCATCGGGGTGAGCAACTACCGCCAGAGCGCGGTTCCAGTCCTCGGGAAGCGACTCGAGCTGGGGTTCGTCTGCCATCGCTGTTCCTTCTCCCGATGCGGTGCTACCAACGTTTGTCGGCACGTTAGGCGGCAAGCCAACACCGACAAAGTGGCCTTCGCGCCGAGGACGGCGATCGTCCGGCAGGCGGATAACCTTTGGTGTCCCGTTGTCGAGAGACTTCTGGCAAGGGGCTGTAGCTCAGTTGGCTAGAGCACCTGCTTTGCAAGCAGGGGGTCGCGGGTTCGATTCCCGCCAGCTCCACACCTGTTCGACCTGGTCAGGTTGACATCCAAGTTGTGCGGATCAGGCGGTTAGAGCCTGGTCGATGGCGTGGCCGACGCGTTGGGCGCGGTGGGGCATGAGGTGCTCGTAGGCGTCGGCAGTGAGCTGAATAGTCGAGTGTCCAAACGGGTCTTGGACGATCTTGATACGGACGCCCTCAGAGAGCATCAGCGACGCGGTGGTGCGGTTCGTGGCTGCGGCTACTGGCGAGGGTCTAGACAGCTCTCGAAGAGGGCGTTGAGTTGGGTCGGCTCGATGTCTTGTCCGATGGCGACGATCTCGCTCGTGCCGTTCCAACTCTGGGGAGCGGGATCGAGAGCGACAAGGTCGACTCGGCGGCCGACGACCTGGAGGGCGAGCGGTTCGGGCTGGCGGGCGGTCAGCACGATGCCTTTGCACCGGAGGACCGAGGGAGGCAAGTCCCGTTTGACCATCTGACGAAGCCGATCGGCGGAGAACATGGTTTCTGTGCGGTAGCTCCATCGATCGAAGGCGACGTTGGTCGTAGATGCACTGTCGGCAGGTACGGCCTCGTGGTCGAAGCGTCCGACCCCGAGCAGCACGTCGAGTGGGGCGTTTGCCTGGGTTGTTTCGATGATTCGGATTCGCTTGAGGTGGAGGTCGATCCAGTCCCGGATTACTTCGATGTGATCGGTGGTGACGAGGTCGGTCTTGTTGAGTACGACGAGGTCGGCGAAGGCGACCTGTCTGAGCTTGAGAGCGTTGAGCTGATCGTCGTCGTCTCGGAAGATGCCCTCGGCGTCGATGAGACAGGTGATGCTGTCGAGCCGGAGGAGTTCGCGGTAGCGAGCGTCGAGGAACGTCATCACGATGCCTGCCGGGTCGGCGACCCCGCTCGCTTCGAGGATCACGTAGTCGACGGCCTCGCTGCGGGTCAGCAGTTCTTCGAGTGAGGTGACGAGGTCGTCACGTATCTCGCAGCAGACACAGCCGTTGGTCAGGCTGATCGTGTTCTCCTCTACGGCCTGGACCAGGGCAGCGTCGATGTTGATCGCCCCAAAGTCGTTGACCAAGACCCCGATCCGGAGGCCGTGGTCGCCACCGAGGATGCGGTTGAGCAGGGTCGTCTTACCAGCACCAAGGAACCCGGTGAGAAGTGTCACCGGCACCGGGCCTCGCCCGGGAACCGAGACGCGACCGGTGCGTGGGGCCGGGGCGAGGAGCGACGCTGGGTCAGGCATTGGTCAGGTCTTGCGCCAGTCGGGGTCGAGCTCGATGCCGCGTTGGGCGAGCATCTCCGATGGTTTGATGGTGATCCCCGGCCAGGTTTGCGTCGGCTCACGGAATACATCGTCGGGGTAGTAGAGCGCCGGATCGATCTCGAGATCGCGCACGAACTGCTCTTGCTGCTCCTCACGGGGCAAACGCGGGGTCGGGAAGTCAATCGACTCTGGCAACGCCTCACCGGATGGCACGAACCAACGTGGGTCCATCGACGCCGGTGCTGCACCGTCGGAGATGACCGCCTGACGGGACCAGATTGCATCCTTGGTGATATTGATCACGTTCAGGTCCAGCCCGAACATGAACAGGCCGTCCCAGTGGCTGCGGATTTCCGCGACGGACTCGGCCATCAACTGGTCATCGCTCCATTCGAAGTGACAGATCGCCGCCATTC
>JBPCTU010000113.1:0-3087 GCA_051011515.1 Acidimicrobiales bacterium | reverse complement strand
ACCTCGAGGTTGCTTCGTTCAGTCATGTCGGCAAACCGTTCATCGCGTACGTCCAACGAACCCGAGATGCCATCGACGGTTCCCCACTGCACTCCGAAACCGGGTACCTGCGTCCGGTCGGCGATGGGCAGGCGGAGTTCGTCATCGCGCAACCGACTGGCATTGTCGAGATGCTCGACGTCGAGATCAGCGGGACAGCGCTGTTGATGTCGTCGGCGCAGGTGTTCGGAACCCCAACCGCAATGTCGGTCGATGCCGTTCGGCGGCAGGTTTCGGTGGCACGAAACGAGATGACCTATGCGGTTCAGATGGCGGCCGAGGGAACGAGCATGAGCCCTCATCTCGAGGCGGTTCTCTCCCGAGGGTGAAGTTGGCGCGAACCGGGTCGCTGAGCGGTTCGGTCTGGCGATGATCAGTTGCAGCTCGGCGGTTGTACCCTTCTCGCCATGGCGAGAGGTCGCTCCGAGAAGATGATGACTTGGATCTTCGACGGCGCCCTGCGACGGGAGCCGGACGACCTCATCGTCGAGGAACCCATGTCCATTCAGCTCGACGGCACGCTGGTCTCGACGACGATGCGCACTCCGGGCGATGACTTTGACCTGGCTGTAGGATTCTGCCACGCCGAGGGTTTGTTGGCCGGAGCCCCAGTCACGGGGATCCGCTACTGCTTCGACGGAGCGGCCACCGAGACCGACTTCAACGTCGTAACCGTTGAAACGGGCGGGATGGCCCCCGAGCCAACTCCCAGGCTTGGCAGCACGAGCAGCTCCTGTGGCCTGTGTGGGGCCGAGGCGATCGCCGCCCTCATAGACCGGTTGCGTCGGCTCCCCGATGTCAAACCGATCCCGTTGGCGGTCCTGGCCGAGGTCCCGGAGGTCGTCACGGATAGACAGCGCTTGTTTGCCTCTACCGGAAGTGTTCACGCCGCTGCCGCCTTCGATCGCTCAGGTGAGCCGGTCCTGATTCGAGAGGACATCGGCCGGCACAACGCTGTCGACAAGGTGGTAGGCCGGCTTCTACTCGAGCAACGTCTCCCGGCCACTGATCTCGGCTTGTTCGTTTCGGGCAGGGCGTCGTTCGAGATGGTCCAGAAAGCGTGGGCGGCAGGCTTCTCGACGGTGGTCGCAGTCAGCGCCCCGTCGGCCCTCGCCGTCGATACTGCCCGAGCGGCGAACGTAACTCTGGCCGGATTCGCTCGGAAGGGCCAGATGCGGGTGTATGCGCCCGCTGAGCTTCGACCAACAGTTTCCGAAGAGTCAGGCGCCGACCGGCGATCCAGATGAGTCCTAGGCGTTGGGCGGCGGTTGCCGCGGTGGTCGTGGTGTTTCTTGGCGTCGGTGCGCTTGTCCTGTTCTCCTCGGGTTCCGAGGACGGGGATCCGGTCGCCGACACCAATGGCACCCAAGAGAACTCGGACAGTGCCGCTGACGATGGCGATGACAGCGGCGACGGTGGCGGCGACAGCACTGGCGATGACGAGGAGGGGGAGGAGGCGGCGCCTTCGCAGCCCGAGGGCCCGACTTTCTCATTGGGCGAAGGGCCGGGCTACTTCCCAAACACCGACGGGCTTTCGCCCGCAATGACCGCACCGGAGTATGCACCGGTGTTCGACGGGTCATCCCCGGTGACAGACATTTCTGCCGGGTACGAGTGGAGCCCTCGGCCGATTGGAGGCGGCGGCTGGGTGCAGGGCCTCGAAGTGAATGGGTCGGGCTCGTTGATCATCGCCCGCACCGATGTCGGCGGCGCATACCGGTTCGAACGAGATCAGGACCGCTGGACCCAGCTGATCACCGAAGATGCAGTCGACGACCCGAACATCGACGATTACCAGGTCGAAGCTGTCGCTCTGACCGATGCCGACGCCAATCGGGTCTACCTCTCGGCGGGTCGTTCCGGCGACGGTTTCAACCCGAGTCGCGGTCGAGTCTTCGCGAGCCGCGATCGTGGTGAGAGCTGGACCACCAGCGAGCAGGGGTTCGAAGTCCACGGCAACGCGCGCCAGCGGGACGGGGGCGAGCGAATCGCCGCTTCGCCAGTCAACGCCGATGAGGTCTGGATCGGCACCACTGACGGGTTGTGGCGCAGTGTGGATGCGGGCACCACATTTGTCCGTGTCGAATCTGCGCCACGGGGTGATAGCAACATGGAGGCCGAGAGGGGAGTCGAGTGGGTCCAGGTCGAGGCCGACCGGGTGTACATAGGGGTGTCGGGTGCGGGTGTTTATGAATCGACCGACGACGGCGATTCGTGGAATCGGCTGTGGGAGAACTCGCAGCGGCCCTGGGACGCTGAGGTGGACGACAACGGAATCCTCTGGTCCGTCGACAAACAGGAAGGGCTGGTTCGGCGCTACGACCCCGAGAACGGGAACGTCGTAAGAATCAACGAGGTCAGTGGATCGAACCTCAGAGGTCTTGCCCTGCACCCCGATGGTGAGCTGATAGTCATCCTGACCGAGAACGACGTGATCTGGCGCAGCGTCGATGGCGGCGAGAACTGGGAGCGTCGCCGGATCTCCTTTTCGTGTCCCGGGATTCCGTGGCTGGAGAGTTTCCCCTTCGACCTCTACACGGCTTCCAGCCCCGAATTCGATCCGGCCGAACCGGGCCGAATGTGGATGCCCCAGGGTTTCGCCGTCTGGTCGATGCCCGACGTCTTGTCCAGCTCGCCGGAATTCATTTGCAGAACCACAGGGATCGAAGAGCTGGTGGTCAACGACATCGTCGTCAGCGACACCGATGTGGTTGTCGCGGCGTCCTGGGACCGGCCCATCTTCCACCTCCCTCCTGGCGGTGAACCGACGGCGCAGGTAGGCCCGACAGATCGAATCAGTGGCGGGTGGGACATCGCCACAACACCCGCCGACCCGGACTACATGACGGCGGTGGTCGGCGACATCCGCTTCTGCTGTGAGGGTGACGGGCAGGCCTACACCTCAGTGTTCTCGGAGGACGCTGGTCGAACGTGGGAGCCCCTGCCCTCGTACGAGGCCGGTACTCACCCCGAGAGCCTCCGCTTCGGGAGCATGGCCATCAACTCAGGAGATCCGCGGAACATTGTCTGGCTGCCGAGCTGGGATGG
>JBPCTU010000112.1:0-4601 GCA_051011515.1 Acidimicrobiales bacterium | reverse complement strand
GACAGCGATAAGGCGCAGTCTCAGCGCGTTCAAGACCGTGATGACCGTGAATTGACGAACTCGCTCCCGGTCGACGCCCCACTTCACGGTGACAGCGTCTACGTCGCCACCAATATCGGTGGCCATCCAGACCCGGCCCACCTCCTGACCCTCGGACGGCTCTGGACCTGCGACGCCGCTGACAGCGACCGCCACATCTGCGTCGAGCACTCGACGGGAACCAGCCGCCATCGCGGTCACGGCCTCCTCGCTGATGACCGGCCCTTCGGGCACATCGAGGACCGAGTACTTGACCTCACTCGCGTACGACACGATTGAGCCCCGGAACACATCGCTGGCACCCGGGATCGCTGTCAGGCGAGCTCCGATCAAACCTCCGGTCAGCGACTCGGCGGCGCCAAGGGTGAGACCTCTGTCCCGACACAACCCCAACACGACCTCTTCCATCGTCCTGTCGTCGTCGGAGAAAATGAGTTCGTCGCCCAAGATCGACTTGACCCTCGACACCTCGTCATCGAGCAGCTGGTCGACCTCGACATCGGTGTCAGCCTTGGCGGTGATACGAACCTTGAGCCCCTCGATGCCGCTAGCCAAGAACGCGATCGTGCACCCGCCGACATTGTCCAACCGATCGATTTCGTCGTGGAGGCGTTCCGCCAACCCTGACTCACTTTCTCCCCACGTACGAAGTATCCGTGAACGAATCACCGCCGTGACCCCTGCTCGAGCCTGGAGGTCCGGAAGTACCGCTCCACTGACCATCTGCTTCATCTCCCACGGCACCCCGGGCACGGCGTAGATGATCTTGTCCCCCACCGGTGCCCGCAGACCTGGCGCCGTGCCGGGCATGATGGCGAGGGTCTCCGCCCCAACCGGCACCTCGGCCTGGCGCCGGTTGTTGTCAGGCATGGGCCTATCGCCGAACATGGCTGCGATCCTGGCGACGATCGACTCATCGATCACAAGATCCACCCCCATCACCTCGGCGATCATGTCCCGCGTCAGATCGTCTTGAGTCGGCCCGAGGCCACCACACACGATCACGGCGTCGGATCGTTCGAGTGCCAGGCGCAGAACTGCCTTGATCCGGTCGGGGTTGTCGCCCACTTTGGTTTGAAAATGGGTGTCGATTCCCGCGATCGCAAGTTGCTCGCCGATCCACGATGAGTTGGTGTCGACAATCTGACCAAGAAGCAGTTCCGTTCCGACTGCTACGACCTCACAGGTGTAATTCGACATTCGCCGACCCTACACACCGGGCGAACCGTCGACGTACCGGCGGGCCCGCCACCCGGTCCGCTAGTTTCAGCCCATGGCCGCTTCGCCGTCGACGATGGTTCAAGCAGGCGATGTCGAGGTCAGGGTCACGAACCCCGACAAGGTGTTCTTTTCAAAACATGGCCAGACCAAACTCGACCTCGTCGAGTACTACCTGGCGGTGGCGGATCCGATCATGGACGCGATCGGCGGACGGCCGCAGCTGCTCCAGCGGTTCCCCGATGGGGCTTCGGGCAAGTCCTTCTACCAGAAGCGTGTTCCCAAAGGGGCACCCGAATGGCTTCAGACCACCACGGTTTCAACACCGAACGGGACAACATCCAACGCCATGGTCGCGGCTGACGTTGCTCACCTCGTCTGGGCCGTCAACCTCGGCTGTCTGGGGTTTCACGGGTGGCCTTTCCTGGCCGCGAACCCTGCTTTCACCGACGAGCTCCGGATCGACCTCGATCCCACCCCGGGCACCACTTTCGACGACGTGCGACGTGCCGCTTTCGACACCCGCGAGTTGCTGGCCGAGCTCGGCGTGAACAGCTACGTCAAGACCACGGGAAGCAAAGGTCTGCACGTGTTCAGCCGGCTCGAACACGAATGGGACAGTTATCAGGTCCGAGGCGGCGCCGTTGCGTTGGCTCGCGAACTCGAGAGAAGACACCCCGACCGGCTCACGGCAGCGTGGTGGAAAGAGGAACGTGGCCAGCGGGTCTTCGTGGACTTCAACCAGAACGCGCCACACAAGACTGTGTTCGGCGCATGGTCGGTGCGCTCCCGCGTAGGGGCACAAGTGTCGACTCCCCTCAGCTGGGATGCGCTCGAACAGGCGCACCCTAACGATCTCACGATGGACACCGTTGTGGCCCGCTTCGACGAGCTCGGTGACCCTTGGTCAGACATCGCGGACGAACCGCAATCGATCAATCGATTGTTGGACATGCACAACAACGACTTGAACCGCGGACTCGGCGATGCCCCCTGGCCACCCGTCTACCCCAAGATGCCGCTGGAACCGCCACGGGTCGCACCCAGCCGAGCCAAGAAGTAGACGAGGTCAGGAGGTCATGAACCCCATGCCGGACCCGGCTCGTTGGGTTCTGGCTTCTTGGGTCAGCTGGCGGCTGCTGCGCCGTCGCGTACGTATTGCCAGCCGCTCACAACGGTGATCGCGACTGCGATCCACAGAGCCACGTCGATCACAGTCTGATGGTTCTCGAGCGGTGGGAGGACTGCGAGCATGAGAGCGACACCCTGAATGAAGGTCTTGCCCTTGGCCAGGCGTCGGGCGGGGATCGACAGCCCCTGCCGAGCGAACTGCACTCGAATGGCGGAGACCCACAGCTCGCGCACGATGATGATCGCCACTGGCACCCAGTGGTACCTGTCAACGGCAACCAGAGACACTGCCGCTCCGATGACGACGACTTTGTCGGCCAGCGGGTCGAGGAACGCCCCCGACTTCGTTGGGCCATGAGCTCGGGCAATACGGCCGTCGAAGAGGTCGCTCATGCCCATGACGAAACCAAGCAAGAAAGCAGCCCATGAGGTTCCGAGAGTGTCCTCGGCTTCGAGGATCAGCCAGAACAGAACCGGCGAGACCATGATCCGCGAGAACGTGACGATGTTCGCCGGCGACGCCAACCCCGCGATGGGATAGGTGCGCTGTGGGGCGTATGCGCCACCTCGGGTCATCTGCTCAGCTCCGGTCCTGTCGGTTGACCACGGGTCGATGGCTCATTGCGCCACCAAGTCCGGTCCCACCGCCTCGGTCACCGTGACTGATGCGAAGTTCCCGGGTTCGAGGTCCTCAGGTACCGATATGACACCATCTATCTCTGGCGCTTCTCGGTGACTGCGGGCCTGACCGCGCGTGTCGATCAGTACTCTGACCTCGCTGCCAATCATTTGGTCACGTTTTCTCCGGGTCAAATCGTCCTGAAGCTCGCGAAGCTCTGCGAGCCGCTCGTTCATTAGCTCCGGAGCTACGTGAGAGTCGAGTGTGTCCGCATAGGTGCCCGCTTCGCGCGAGTAGGCGAAAAACCCGCACCAGTCCACCTCGGCGGCGGCCACGAACTCCAACAGCTGGTCGTGATCGGCCTCGGTCTCGCCCGGATAACCCACAATGAAGTTCGATCGAAATGTCGCGTCAGCGCGAATGCTTCGGATTCGATCGATCCGTTCGAGAAAGAGGTCACCACTGCCCCACCGGCGCATCCTACGCATCAACGGGCGCGACACATGTTGGAGGCTCAGGTCGAAGTAAGGGACCTCGCTGGCGCAAACCAATTCGACCAGTTCGTCGGTCAGGTCAGACGGGTACAGGTAGAGGAGCCGCACCCAAGGCACCAGTTCGGAAACCTGGCGATGAAGCTCGACGATCTGGCGTTCGCCCTGCCCCTGGTCACGACCGAACGCTGCCAGGTCCTGAGCCACCAGGACGACCTCGCGAACTTGGAGTTCTTGTACCTCGTCGAGAATGCCGGCGATCGAACGCGATCGCTGCGGCCCCCGAAAGGACGGGATCGCACAGAACCCGCAGGCTCGATCACAACCCTCGGCAACCTTCACATACGCCCAGGGCACCTCTGACCGAGGGCGCGGCAGATTGAGCAGATCGAACGACGGCAGGTCCGGTTTGGTTCCGATCGTTACCGGAACTCCGAAACCGACTACAGCGTCGGCATCGTCGCCCAATGCATCGGCCAGCTCGGTGCCGTAACGCTCAGCCATGCAGCCCGTCACGACGAGCTGCGAGTCCTGGGCTCGTTCGGCACCGAGTTGGAGGACGGTGTCGACGCTCTCCTGTCGGGCATCTTCGATGAAGGCGCACGTGTTGACGACCACCAGGTCGGCGTCTTCGACGCTTGCAGCCGCGTCGAACCCTTCGGCTGACAGCCGGCCGACGAGTTTGTCGGAGTCGACCTGGTTCTTCGGGCAGCCCAGCGTCTCGATCCAGTAGTGCCGGGTCACCCCGTGAGGCTACAGCCAGCCCGGTTGCCACAGCGCTGCTCCACGGTGGAACCGGTCAGTCAGAGACAAGAAGCAGATAGCCGTCCTCGAGTGTCGGCGGGACCGCCTCGGCCGAGTGCGGCCGGTCACCCAGGCAGCGGTACGACCCGTCGGGCTGGCGCCACGACCGAAGCGCCCGCGCAGGAGCGTCCGCCGAGATCCAGACCCTGTCGTTGGCCAGGGCAGTCAATCCTGCGGGGCTCCCGGCGAACCTCACGTGGCCCCCGACAATGACAACGACCCGACTGCTGACAGCAGCGGCTTCATCTGTTAGATGCGTCGAAACGACGATCGTGCAGGCGATGGCAAGGGTCGACAAC
>JBPCTU010000111.1:0-8749 GCA_051011515.1 Acidimicrobiales bacterium | reverse complement strand
TCTGCAACGAGATCATCGAAGAGGAACTCGCCGAACCTGCTGAGGTCGGTCTCGAAGAGATTCCCAAACCCGTCGAGATCCACGACTTCCTGAACGAATACATCGTCGGCCAGGAACCGGCCAAACGCATCCTTTCCGTTGCCGTCTACAACCACTACAAGCGAGTTCAGGTCAGCGACTCCGGCGACGACAACGTAGAGCTCGCCAAGTCCAACATCTTGTTGATTGGGCCCACCGGTTGCGGCAAGACGCTCATGGCCCAAACACTCGCCAAGATGCTCAACGTTCCCTTCGCCATCGCAGACGCCACTGCACTCACCGAAGCGGGTTACGTGGGCGAGGATGTCGAGAACATTCTGCTCAAGCTCATCCAGGCTGCCGACTACGACACCAAGAAGGCTGAGCAGGGCATCATCTACATCGACGAGATCGACAAGGTGGCGCGCAAGTCCGAGAACCCGTCCATCACCCGCGATGTGTCGGGCGAGGGCGTGCAGCAGGCCTTGTTGAAGATCCTGGAAGGCACAACTGCGTCGGTGCCGCCCCAAGGTGGCCGCAAACATCCGCACCAGGAGTTCATCCAGATCGACACCACGAACGTGTTGTTCATCTGTGGTGGAGCTTTCGCTGGTATCGATGAGATCATCGAGAATCGGGTCGGAGCGAAGGGTGTCGGGTTCGGCGCCGACATTCGCCCGGCGATCGAAAAGGATCTCGGAGCCTTGTATGCGCAGGTGCAACCCGAAGATCTTATGAAGTTCGGGCTGATCCCCGAGTTCATCGGTCGCCTCCCTGTCGTAGGGGCGGTGGGCAGCCTCGAAAAGGACGCCCTGATTCAGATCCTCACCGAGCCTCGCAATGCGTTGGTGAAACAATACCGCAAGTACTTCGGCTTCGAGGACGTCGAGCTCGAGTTCACCGAAGATGCGCTGTCGGCCATCGCCGATCTGGCGTTGGCGCGACAAACCGGCGCTAGGGGCCTCCGTTCCATCCTCGAAGAGGTCCTCCTCGAGGTCATGTACGACCTGCCCAGTCGCGACGACGTCCTCCGGTGTGTCGTCGACGAAAACGTCGTGCGCGAGCGGGGAGAACCCCGACTGGTCCTCCGGGGCGAGAGCGGCCGCGCCGCTTCCTGATCCCGTCGCCAGCATGGTCGGTCGTTGTGAGGCCTAGGGTCACGAAGTGGGAACTTTGGACCAAGCAGTCGGGTATCTCGACTCACACATCAACCGCGCTGTAACGCTCGACAAGATCGACGAGAGCGCGCTCGACGCTATGCGCTCACTCATGGAAGCGTTGGGAGATCCGCAGCTCGACATCCCGGTTATCCAGATAACGGGCACAAACGGCAAGGGGTCGACCGCGGCGATGATCAGCAGTCTCTTGACCGCGCTCGGTCTGAACGTGGGACTGTACGGTTCGCCGCATGTGAGCAGCATCACCGAGCGGATGCAGCTGGGTGGAACTCCGATCTCAGAAGAGGACTTCGTCGACCTGGTCGAGGTACTCCGGACAGTCGAGGCAACACTCGATTTCACCCCGGCCTGGTTCGAGTTGATGACAGCTGCCGCGTACCGGTGGTTCGCGGATCAGGCAGTTGACGTCGCGGTTGTCGAGGTCGGCATGTTCGGCCGCTTTGATGCCACCAGCGTCGTCCAACCCGAAGTGGCCGTGGTCACCAACGTGGGTTTCGACCACACCGACGGTCGCGAGGGCTGGCGGCGCGACATCGCCTGGGAGAAAGCCGGCATTATCAAGCCCGGCTCGGTCCTTGTGCTGGGGGAGCGAGATCCCGAACTGGAGGAGATCTTCATATCCGAGGGGCCCTCGAGAATTCTGCGACGCGACGATGACTTCGACTGTCTCGACAACGTATTGGCCGTCGGTGGCCGAGTAATCGGGCTGCGGACGCCACTGGGCCTCTATGAAGAGGTGTTCGTGTCATTACACGGAGCCCACCAAGGCGACAATGCGGCCGTGGCTCTGACGGCTGCCGAGGCGTTCGTCGGAGCGGCTCTGAGCGACGAGGTGGTCGAAGAGGGCTTCGGGACGCTCGCGCTACCCGGCAGGTTCGAGATCTTGCAACAGGAGCCGCTTGTAGTTCTCGACGGCGCCCACAACCCCCAGGGAGCCGAAGCAGCGGTCGCCACGCTCGACGACGGGTTCACCGCCGGAGGACGCCGCATCTTGGTCGTGGGAATGATGCAGGACAAGGACGCCGAGTGGATGCTCGAAGCTCTGGGCGCCGAAAATGCCGACCTGTTGATCTGCACGGAGGCGTTGATTCCGCGGGCCATGAATGCTGCTGAACTCGCCGCGGTCGCTTCAACCCAGGGCTACGAGGTCGAAGCCGTGGCGGATCCGGCCCAGGCCGTGGCCAGGGCACTGGCGGTGGCGGCCCCCGAAGATGTCATCCTGGGCGCTGGGTCTCTCTATGTCGTCGGCGCGCTCCGGGACGCGTACCTGCAGATGGCACCGCCCTCGTCGAACGAGCCGGCCTGAAGTCTGACCACGGCAGGCAGCGCGCCGAACGAGCGGACGTGAACGCTGACCAGGCCAGGCAGTTCGATCGTCGACCGATACAGTGCGCTCGATGAGCAACAGAACCCTGGTCCTTTGCAAGCCCGATGCGGTCGAGCGAGGCCTCGTCGGCACCATCATCGCCCGCTTTGAAGCCAAGGGCCTCACCATCGGCGCCCTGCGCATGTTGACCATCGACGTGGAGCTGGCGTCCCAGCACTACGCGGAACACGTCGACAAGCCCTTCTATCCAGATCTGGTCTCGTTCATCGGCCGGTCCCCAGCGGTGGCGATGATCATCGAGGGACCCGACGACACCTGGGCCATCGTGCGCAAGATGATGGGTGCGACCAATGCTGCCGATGCTGAGCCCGGAACCATCCGTGGCGACCTCAGCGCGCAATTCACAGAGAACCTTGTTCACGGCTCGGACTCAGCAGAGTCGGCCGAACGTGAAACAGCGATCTTCTTTCCGTAGGTCCGGAACTTCCGGATGCGCCATCCGGATCTGGTTGGGCTCGCAATGGAGTGACAACACTCACACCAACCATCACAGCTATAGCCACGAGAAACATTGCGATTCTGTGACGATGCCCTAGACTTCCGAGCGGAGTAGGTGGCCGTCATGCCCTTTTTGTCCAGGTTACGAGGGTGTCGTAGGCTGCGGAATTGGTGCAACGAGTAGGGGCAGCTGAAGTATGGGTAATGGCCTGATGGGCTCACTTCTCGGAGTCATGGGTCGAGACATGGCCGTCGATCTGGGCACCGCGAACACACTCGTATACGTGCGCGGCGAAGGAATCGTTCTGGACGAGCCGTCCGTTGTCGCGATCAACACGCTCGATGGACGACCGCTCGCGGTTGGTGTCGAGGCCAAGAAGATGATCGGTCGGACGCCGAGCCACATCCAGGCCATCCGACCGTTGCGCGACGGCGTGATCGCCGACTTCGACATTTGCGAGAAGATGCTCCGTTACTTCATCGAGAAGGTCCACCAGAGCCGAGTCGCCAAGCCGCGCATGGTCATCTGCGTACCGTCGGGCATCACCGGAGTCGAACAGCGAGCCGTTCAGGAAGCGGCCGAGTTCGCTGGTGCCAGGAAACCTGCCTTCATCATCGAGGAGCCCATGGCTGCCGCCATTGGCGCAGGGTTGCCCGTCCAAGAACCCACCGGAAACATGATCGTTGACATCGGTGGAGGAACCACTGAGGTGGCAGTCATCTCGCTCGGTGGTGTTGTCGCAAGCAAGTCCGTGCGGGTCGGAGGCGACGAACTCGACGACGCAATCCTCCAGTACGTGAAGAAGGAGTACAACCTCGCCTTGGGCGAGCGAACCTCCGAAGAAGTAAAGATCACCCTGGGAAGCGCGTGGTACGTCGAGGAGATGTACGCCGAGATCCGGGGACGAGACCTGGTCAGTGGGCTGCCCAAGACCATCGTCACGTCGCGAAGCGAGATACGCGAGGCCCTCTCTGAACCCGTCGCAGCTATCGTCGACGCCGTGAAGTCCACTCTCGACACCACGCCTCCGGAGCTAGCTGCCGACATCATGGAGCAGGGGATCATGCTTGCGGGTGGGGGAGCACTGCTCAACGGTCTGCCTGAGCGTTTGGCTCAAGAGACCGGGATGCCAATTCGAATCGCCCCCGATCCTCTCTACGCGGTCGCCCTGGGATCGGGCCAATCGCTCGAAGAGTTCGACGCTCTCAAGGGTGTTCTCTTCTCTTCGAACTCGGACTAGGGCCGGGGCCTAGGCGCCCTTCCCCTGACTAGACATGGCTGCTCCCCGCCGTTCCGGTCGATCTCGATTCGGCCTCTTCGTGTTGCTCCTGTTGTCGGTGACACTCCTGACGCTCGATGCGCGCGGATCTGCGCCAGTCGAGCGGGCCAAGGACGGCGTGGCCGCCGTCGTAAGTCCGTTCCGGACCGCCGGCGACAAGGTATTCGGGCCAGTTGGCGATGCCTGGACTGCGGTGAGCGAGAACGACGACCTCGAAGCGGAGTTGAAACGCCTGGAGGAACAGGTCGAGATCCTCGAACGCGACCGCATCGAGGACGAAGGAGCGGCCGAGGAACTGGCGGGGCTGAAGGCACAACTCGGGCTACCAGCGGCGGGCGAGTTCGACACCGTCATAGCTGAGGTGGTGGCAGGAAGCATCTCGAATTTCGACGAGTTCGTTGTCGAAATCAACCGCGGCGCAGCAGATGGCATCAAGGACGGCATGCCTGTTGTGACACTGGGTGGCCTGGTCGGACGCATCGAGGACACCGGTCAGCGCAACGCTCGCGTGCGTTTGATCACCGACCCATCGGTTGCGGTCGCAGTCCTGGTGGTCGGGACCGAAGAGGTCGGTCTGATGACAGGACAGGGGACCGGCGAGCGGCTGCTGGTCGGCAACGGCAGCATCCGCGTCGACGCCGATGTGTCAGTGGGCGACGTCCTGGTAACGAGTGGCAGTGACCGCTCGCTGTACCCGTTAGGGCTGGCCGTCGGAACGGTCGACGAGATCGAGATCGATGAAGGCACGTTGGAACAAAGGCTTCTGGTCGAACCGTCGGCTTCGCTCGAAAGGCTCCGATTCGTAACGGTGGTCTTGTACGACCCCGAGGCTCCACAAGCGACCGGGGGCGCGCAAGGACAGGCCGCGGAAGGGCCTGGCGGATGATCGGCGTCATCCTCCGAACGGCCATCGTGTTGATTCTGGTGTTGGTTCTCCAGGTGGAACTCTTCGCCGAACTGCGGGTGCTCGATGTCATGCCCGAACTGTTGTTGGGGGTTTCGATTGCAGCGGGCTGGGCCGGTGGCCCCGAACGTGGCGTTGTTGTGGGGTTCTGTGCCGGGTTGTTGTACGACCTGTACCTCCCGACGCCTTTGGCTATGAGCGCCATGACGTACCTGCTGGTTGCGTTCGGCGTCGGCCTGGTTTCGGCGGCGATTGGTGAAGCCGGTGGTCGTCCGGCTCGACGTCTCGTGACCCTGGCCGCGATTCCTCTCGGCATCACTCTGTTCGTGGTACTCGGTGAGTTGTTGGGAGAAGACCTGTACACCGACGACTTCGCGCGACTCCTGATAGTTGCGACGATCTATACCGGGCTTCTCATGCCACCGTTGCATTGGGCGATGCGCTGGGCGTTCGGCGTCAGCGAAGACCGCGCGCCGACACCTATGCGCCTGGAGATGGTGGAATAGTGCGGATGAACCAGTTTCGCGCGCCCGCACTGCGGGTGAGTTAGACCGTGGTGCTCGACACCAATTCCGGTCGCCTCCGGATGAGCCTTCTGGGTGCCGTCGCGTTCGCACTTTTCGCGGCGTTGTTTGCGCGTATCTGGTTTCTCCAGATCATCAACGAGCAGGAATTCGTTCAGCTGGCTGAGGGGAACACCGAGCGGACGATTGTCGAACTGGCACCAAGGGGTCGCATCCTCGATGCCGAGGGACGGGTGTTGGTCGACAACCGACCCTCGATCGTCATCACGATCGACAGAGAAACCGTGGCCACGAGCATTCCCGAAGACGAGCTCCAAGACATGTTCCTGCGCCTCGCACAAGAGATCAGCGCGACCGGGAAACTCACCAAGGTTTCGGAGATCAACAGGGCATTCGAGTCGGACCGTTTCGGGCCCTTCGCCGAGGTGCCGGTCGTGCGTGACGTCAGCGAGAACCTCCAGTTGTACCTCGCGGAGCGTTCTCATGAGTTCCCCGGGGTGAACTCACAAGTGGTTCTGGTCCGGTCCTATCCCTACGGGAACCTGGCCGCACACCTTCTCGGATACGTCGGAGCGCTGAATGAGGAGGAGGAAATCGCGGTCGCGAACAAGCCGAAGAACTACCAGAAGAACGACGAGATCGGTAAGAGTGGCATCGAGCTGTTCTACGAGGACGCTCTTCGTGGCACACCCGGTGTACGAACCGTCGAGGTCGACCGGTTCAGCAACGTTGTTGCGGTGCTTCAGAACGACCCGCCAGTCGCCGGTAGCGACGTCCAGCTCACGCTCGACATCGAGCTACAAGGTCTTGCCGAGGCCGAACTGGCTCAGGCGCTCGAGTTGGCTCGGCTACAAGAGCCAGACGAGGTCGAAGGCGAGGGTTTCGCGGTCTTCAATGCTCCGGCCGGGGCAGTCGTCATTCTCGACCCGAACTCGGGTGACGTGAGGGCCATGGCCTCGTTCCCGACCTACGATCCGACCCTGTTCGTGAACGGGATCTCCGCGTCGGCATTCGACGAGCTGAACGACCCCGAGAACGACCTCCCGCTCCTCAACCGTGCGATCCAGGGCACGTACGCACCCGGCTCGACGTTCAAGCCGTTCACGACCTATGCGGCCTTGGACACAGGTCTCATCGGGTCCAGGGGGATTCTGGGCGTCGGCACGCCCTATCTGGACGAGGGTACATACCGCATCCCTGGTTGCCCGACCGACGACTGCCTGTTTCGCAACGCGGGTTCAGAGCCGCTGGGGTCTGTTGACCTCGAGCTAGCCCTCACGCTGTCCTCCGACGTCTACTTCTACAACCTCGCCGCAAACTTCGATCGCTTGAACTTCGACCGCGATTCAGTCCAACAGGCCGCTGGGCTCTTCGGGTTTGGACAGCCGACAGGCATCACGTTGCCGGCTGAGGCTTCTGGTCGGCTACCGACTCCGGCGTCGGTAGCAGCCGCCTACGAGGCCAACCCCGATCTCTTCGAGACCGGCGCATGGACAACCGGCATGACCTTGAACACCTCGATCGGTCAGGGAGACGTCCTGGCCACGCCCCTTCAGATCGCCAACGCGTACGCGGTCATCGCCAACGGCGGCACACTCCACGCTCCGAACCTCGGCGCAGCGGTGCTCAACCCCATCACCCAGAGTCCTGAGCTGGAGTTCGGGCCCCGAGTTCTGCGCGAGCTCTACTGGCCCCAAGCCTTTCGCGCTCCAATCGATGCGGGTTTGGCGGGCGTGACAACGTTCGGACCTGACGACGAGGACAGAGCCGGGACCGCTCGAAAAGCCTTCGAGGACTTCCCGCACGATCAATGGTCGGTGTCGGGCAAAACGGGTACCTCCGAAAAGCAACGCCCGGGGCGGGTGATAGCGGACTCCGCCCTGTTCGCCGGTTTCGGGCCGATGCCCAATCCTGAATACGTCGCCGTGGCCATTCTCGAAGAGGCCGGGTTCGGTGGCGATCATGCAGCCCCGATCGTCCGCAAGATCTTCCAACACATCGCCGACGGCACGGTCCCCCCAGTTCTGACACAAGCGGAACAGGATGCAGTTGATGCCGCTACCGCGGAGGCCTTCGAAGCGAGCGACCAAACCGGTGACGAGGCGGCGATCGCGACCGAGGACGGGGGTGGCTGATGGTCTCGACTGCCCCACGAAAGCAGCGGTTGGATCGACGGTGGGACCCGCTATCGCCGCTCTTGCACATCGACGTCATGCTCGTCGTGTGTGTTCTATCCCTGTCGGCTCTCGGGGTTGCGATGGTGTACTCGGCTACTCGCGGCACCGACCCCGAGGCCTACAACACCGTCTTCCTCGAGCGCCAGATCATTTTCGTGATGCTCGGAAGCGCATTGATGGCCGGCACCGCGTTGATTCCATACGAACGCCTGCATGCCTGGGCTCCCGTGTTCTATGTGGCGGGGGTCGTCGGTCTCGTTGGTGTGTTGGTACTGGGTGTCGAACGCAACGGCGCCACATCGTGGTTTCAGTTCGGTGCTTTCCAGCTGCAGCCGTCGGAGTTTCTCAAAGTCAGCTTCATTGTGGTGATGGCGTCGGTGGTGAGTCGGATGGAGGGCGACCTGAACGTTCGTCAGCTCAGCATCGCTCTGGCCCTGGGCGCCGTGCCTTTGGTTCTGATCATGCAGCAGCCAGACGTCGGGACGGCGCTGGTGTTCGTGGCGATCATCATGGGAATGTTGCTCGTTGGAGGCGCCAGGTTCTCGCATATCTTGCTCCTGACTGCGGGGGGAATCGGTGTCGCCGCATGGATTTGGAACAGTGACACGCTCGAGACCTATCAACAGGAACGTCTTCGGTCGTTCATAGACCCGTCCGGGGTTCTCGATGGCGCCGGCTACCAGCAACAGCAGAGTCAGATTGCTATCGGCAACGGGGGCCTGAGCGGAAGAGGGTTCGGCCAAGGCGGACAGACTCAAGGTGAGTTCGTTCCAGAGCAACACACAGACTTCATCTTCACAGTGGTCGGCGAGGAGCTCGGTTTCGTCGGGGCCGCTGTCGCGT
>JBPCTU010000110.1:0-3279 GCA_051011515.1 Acidimicrobiales bacterium | reverse complement strand
GCGAGTTCGCTCATGTGGTCGGCCAAACCAATGTGGAACGCCCCGCTGGAATCGGGATCCGCAGGTTCGACGACCGGAGCGATTTCGGGCAATACCTGTCCGTTGCGCTCACGTACCGTGTCGAACGGGACACGGGAGTTGGCGTAGATGAGGTCCAAGACTTCGTCGTCGCTCGGGCGGGCGCCTCCGGAGGGTATTGCACCACCGGGAAGCTTGATCTCGACGTCCAGCCGTTCGGCGACCTCCCAGTAGACCTCCCAGTCATTCATGAGATCGCCCTCGGGCTCGACGACGGCCGGCGTGTAGCAGGCGTAAGGCTGACGGAACCACCGATCCATGAACGGCGGCACATCGGAGCGTTCAAGGCTCAACCGTGGCGGGATGATGTAGTCGGCGAACTGCGCCGTCTGCGTCATGCGGTGGTCGATGACCACCAACAGTTCCAGTTGATCCATCGCCTCGAGAGTTCGAGCCTGGTCGGGCCAGGCCGCAACCGGGTTGCCGCCGTTTGAGATCAGGCACTTGACCTGGTCGGTCCCCGGCTCAGTGATCTCCTCGGCCAGCGTGCTGCAGGGCATTTCGCCGCCATATCCGCGCAGCGAGCGGAAGCGGCTGGAGGGTCCGGTCAGCGGGTCGAAGGGGCCGAGCACCTGGGCCCGTTTCGGATCGGCCGGTTGAAGGACGCTGACTGATTCGGCTTGTTCACCCTCGCGCAGAAATCGCCCCGTGATGACGTTGAGCGTGATGACCAGATGCTCCATGAGGCTCGGGTGCGGTGACATCGACGGACCCGTACCGGTGCCGACGTGGGCCTTTCCAGCCTGCGCGAACATGTGCGCGGCCCGTTCGATGTCGGCCGCCGGTACGCCGCAGCGCTCAGCGGCGTAGTCGATCGAGAAGTCCGACACGGCGTCAGCAAGCGCCTCCAAATGACCCGGTTCCACCCACTGCTCACAAAACTCTTGGTCATGGAGTCCTTCGGCGAGAATCACGTTGACAATCGCCGCCAGCAGGGTTGGATCCTCGCCGGGCTTGAGTTGGAGGTGCAGATCCGCCTGGGTCGCCAGCTCGGTCCGCCTCGGATCGGCGACGATGACCTGGAGGCCGCGGTCCTTGAGCCGACGCAGCGTGGTGAACGGATTCGTGCCCTGAAGGCCCCCGAACGGAGCGAAACTCGAGACCATCGGGTTGTAGCCGATGGCGAACAACACATCGAGCTCGGTGAAGTTCTGCGGGCCCGCACCCCATGCCCCCGCCCGCATGACCGCAGTCCGCTTCATCGGTTGATCGATGGTCACCGACGTGTAGTAGCTGATCGACTCGATGGCTTTGTGGAACGCCCGGGCAACAGGATCCGATGGGGCGTTCTGGTAGCCGCCCGTGCCGGTGTAGGTCGCGATCGCACGACCACCGTCGCGACGAAGAATCTCCGCCATTTTCGAGGCAATCTCGTCCATGGCCTGAGCTGAGGAGATCGGCTCGTAGTGCCCGTCGTCCATTCGCTTGAGAGGGTGGCGTAGCCGGTCCGGATGATGAATCTGGTCGGGCAGCTGGCGCCCCTTGATGCAGGTATACCCCTCGAACAACGGGTCGTCCTCGACCCCGTGGATCTTGATCACCCTGCCATCGACCATCTCGACGTCGATCGGACATGCGGCGTGGCAAATTCGGCAGAACGAACGCTTCATTTCCGTGGCCATCAGGTCTCCTACAGCGGGGGAATCCATTGTTGCACTACTCGGCCGGAACCGGCTTGGCCAGGTCGTCGATTGTCGTCATGCGAGGGTGCGCTTCCAGGGTCGACGGCGGCACGAGGAGCTTTCGGTCGCGCGAGCCGCCACCGATTATGACCTGGTCTCGGTCCAGTACTCGGGAGTCAACCCAGACTTCGAGCTCGGTGGTCGTTCCGAAGGGCGTCACGCCGCCGATCTCCATGCCAGTGAGCTCCATGGTTTCCTCGGCCGACGCGAATGAACACTTCCTGACCCCAAGACGCTTTCGGACCACCTTGTTCACGTCGAGGCGGGTGTCGGCCAACACCAAACACATGACATAGGCCGGTGGCTCCGACTTCCCAACGACCAGGATCGCGTTGGCTGAATCAGAAGGTGAGTAGCCGTACGCCTCACAAAAGGCCGCTGTGTCGGCAAGGGCTGGATCACACGGGACGAGCTCGTAGGCCGCCCCTAACCCTTCGAGTTCATCGATCACTGAGTCAGTCATGGTCCTGAACAGTATGACAACCCCACGTTGGCCGACCGACTAGAACCAGAACCATGACGTTCATGCCGCTGGTGGGCACGCTGGCCTACCTCTTCGACCGAAACCGCGACGAAATATTGATGATTTCGCGCGACGCTCGGCCCGACGACGACCACTTCGGCAAGGTCAACGGGCTGGGCGGCAAGGTGGAAACCGACGAAGGGATCACCCACTCGTTGCGTCGAGAGATACTCGAGGAGGCGGGTGTCGAGCTGGCTTCGTTCGCGCTCAGGGGCACGGTCACCTGGAGCAACTTCGGGCCCAACAAGGAGCAATGGCTCGGATTCGTGTTTCTGGCAACCGAGTGGACTGGGGAGCCGTTGAGCGAGAACGATGAAGGGACCTTGTCGTGGATTCCGAGGCGACGTCTATTGGCTGCATGCTCGGCAGACAAAGAAGAACGAGAGGAAGCGAACCTGCCGATGTGGGCAGGCGACCGTCATTTCGTACCGTTGGTCTTCGACGATGACCCTCGGACCTTCCACGGCACGATGCCCTACGACGGCGACTCGCCCATCGGCTGGTCTTACGAACGGGTCTAGCCGGATCAGTCCAGCACTGGCACCGCAGCCATCGCAGCTGCAATCGCTTCGTCGTCGAGATCCATGTCGACCATCTCGCCGGCGAAGAAGTTCTCGTAGGCGGCGAGATCGAGGTGGCCATGACCGCACAAGGCCGTCAAGATGGTCTTGGGTTCGCCGGACTCCTTACACGCCAACGCCTCCCGGACCGCCGCAGCGATGGCGTGAGTCGGTTCCGGAGCCGGAACGATGCCTTCGGTCCGGGCGAACTGCACAGCGGAGGTGAAGCACTCGAGCTGAGGAATGGCCACCGCCTCGACCAGACCAAGCTCGTAGATGTGTGACACCAGAGGTGACATGCCGTGGTACCTGAGTCCACCCGCGTGAATCGGGTCGGGAATGAACTGATGACCCAGCGTGTGCATCTTCAGGAGCGGAGTCAGCTGGCCAGTGTCACCGAAGTCGTACCGATACTCACCCTTGGTCAACGATGGAC
>JBPCTU010000109.1:0-3736 GCA_051011515.1 Acidimicrobiales bacterium | reverse complement strand
CGTCGAGGGACACCTGTACCGTCTCGAACCGTCTGATGGTGATGTAGGGCCCGTCGATGGCGATTGGCGGCGCCACTACGTGTACCCGAGATCCGTCTGGGAGGCGGCCGTCAACAACCGGCGACGTCCTGTCGAGGCGCCGACTCAGCGGGGCGACGATCCGTTCAACCAGGTGATCGATTGTCGGGCGATCGATTTTGGTTGGCGTGGCGAAGGTTCTGCCACCCTGTTCCACCCAGATCGGGCCCGGGCCGTTGACCATGATCTCGG
This sequence comes from Acidimicrobiales bacterium, assembly GCA_051011515.1. Taxonomy (GTDB): domain Bacteria; phylum Actinomycetota; class Acidimicrobiia; order Acidimicrobiales; family UBA8592; genus JBPCTU01. The sequence continues at coordinate 3,466 of JBPCTU010000109.1, read as the reverse complement.
TGACCCCAGGCTCTGCCAGGAGCGGTTCCAATGGTCCCAAGCCGAAGAGCCGATCCAGCACTCGCGTTCGGAGGACGTCTCGCTGGTTCGGCTCCAACAGCGGGGCTACGCCACGAACAATCCGGTCGACGGCTTCCCCCGGGTCTGAGGCCAGGACGTCGGGATCGAGTTCGAGAGCCCGCCGCCGGCACTCCTGCTCCACGAACTCGTCGGCGTCGCTCATGTGAGCGTTCTCATTGCTCGGTCGAGCCGAGGCAACGGCCGGGACAACAGGAGCCCAGCATCGACGGCCCGCGACACCGACGCGTCCATCTCGAGGCGCAGGGAGACGGGAAGGCCCAGTGCCTGTTCGACATCGCCCACACCCAGTGCACGTCCGCGTTCGGCCAACAAGACAACTTTGGACGGAACTGTCGGCATTGACACGATCCGACGAAGGTTGAGGTAGCAGGCTCGAACCACCAGGATCGACGCCGGCGCCAGGCGCACCACCTCCGAAACAAAGGCTCCCCGGGGCCCGCCAATGCCGATGACTGAGCCCGCATCGACCACGAACCGGCTCGGTTGCGCATCGAGTTGGGCGAACATTGATCGCACCGATCCAGCTGCGTCGGTGTGCTCGGGCCAAGGGCGTGTGCCGACAGACAACAGCCCAAGGCCGGGCCCCACAGTGTGAACGAGTCGCGCCAACTGGTCGTCACCCTGTCGGTCAGAAGCCAGCCAGTCGGCTATGCCAGGACCGGTCCCGCCCTCACACCCCAGGACCGCGGGCTGATCGCCACCAAGATCGACGACCGCACTACCGGGCGAACTACTTCGACTCCAGTGGAGGGCCAGCAGTGCCGCGACAACGGAACACCCAGAACCACCCTGGAGAGACCACACGACCGCAACCACAGCCACGTCCTTCGCGTCGAACACACAGCGTCAACAGACAAAGGGGGAAGTGCGATCACCGGTCACCATACGGTGGCGCTGACCCAACCACAACGGTGACCCACCGACTCGCCCAAGGCCGCGAATCGGGCCATACTCGGCAAGTCGATCCTCGGATCGGCGAGGAGGTGTACGAGTACCTGGTGGGCTCCCCCGCCTTCAAAGCGGGTGTGCGAGGCGTTCCCTCGCAGGCGGGTTCGATTCCCGTCCACCTCCGCGATCCACATGGGCGATAACCCAAGCAGCACCGAAGATTCCGACGGCTCTGAAGAGTCGACGATCGAGACCCGGCCACAAGCCGAGGTCGAAGCGCGCGACGACGAGAACGAGCTGCTGGCGAGAGCGCTGCGGATCAGAGAGCGGGCCGACGAGTTGATCGCGGCGCTGGGCCCGGACCATCCACTGGTCGACCAGGCTCTACAGCGTGCGGACGCGCTAGAGCGGGAAGCACGCCAACCGGGTCAGATCCACCTACGGCCCTAAACGGCCAGGAGGTCGCGGGCGCCAGTGTCGGAGCTGGGGTGGCGGAGTTTGGACATCGCGCGAGCCTCGATCTGGCGGATGCGCTCGCGCGTGAGGTTGAAGTGTTCGCCGACCTCTTCGAGTGTGCGAGGCTCGCCTCGGTCGAGACCGAATCGGAGCTTCAGAATCTCGCGCTCACGTTCATCGAGCGGTGCCAGTAGGCGAGCAATCTCTTCGGGAAGCAACGCCGTGGCCGCGACCTCGAACGGCGAATCGGCCGATCGGTCCTCGACTACATCGCCCAACTCGGCGTCGCCGTCTTCGCGGAGCGGCTCGGAAAGGCTGAGCGGCTCGGCGGCGAAACGCAATGCCTCGGTGACCTTGTCCTCGGGCATCTCCACCTCGGCGGCGAGCTCGCTGAGAGTCGCGGGGCGACCCAGTTTGAGTTCGAGCCGGGCACGAGCCTTCTGGAGCCGAGCAAGGGTGTCGCCAGCGTGGACCGGGAGCCGAATGGTCCGACCCGTGTTGGCGATGCCGCGCGTGATCGCCTGGCGAATCCACCACGTCGCATAAGTGGAAAACTTGAACCCTTTGCGCCAGTCGAATTTCTCGACGGCATGCATGAGCCCCAGGTTCCCTTCCTGGATCAGATCCAGAAGCGGAAGTCCGGAGGCCTGATACTTCTTGGCGATCGAAACAACCAGCCGTAGGTTCGACTGGACGAACGTGCGCTCGGCCTCTTCGCCCTGCCGAGACGCTCTTCGCAACTCGCGTTTGCGGGCAGCGCTGAGGTCCTGAGAGCTATCCAACTCTTCTCGGGCTTCGGTGCCGGCTTCGATCTGTTGGGCCAGTCGGACCTCGTCGTCTTTGGTCAGTAGTGGGTACTGTCCGATGTCGGTGAGGTACAAACGGACAAGGTCTTCCTCGTCCCGTTCAACACGCTCTTTGGGCACCTGTCAGCCTCTCCCAATCCGAGATACACCTAGGTCGAATGACCCGGTGGTGTTGATGGAATCACCATACCGAGGTCGACGGCTGTCCACTACGTTGACGTCGGTCACCGCACCTCCATCGGGATGTTGTGATCAGACATTGACCCCATCCTCAGTACTTCTGACCTACTAATTCTGAAACGCCTGGTCAAGGGCCTGTGATGTGACAGATGCCCGGTTGATCGCGGCGGAATCACCGAGAGTGGTGGTCAGCAGATCCAATCCGCCGACGAGATCAGCGGTGACGTCAGTGCTCACAAGGCCGACGATTCTGGCCAGATGGACGTCTGCCGGGCCGCCGAGCATGCGGTCAACCGCAGCGATCTCGAACATCAACCGAGGCACCAGCACTCGGTACAGGGCAGCCAGCCGACCGGTGTCGTCGTCACCGGCAACAGCATCGATGGCGGCCACGGAGTTCTGCCATCCCGGGGATGGCGGCTTGATGTGAGACTCGGCATCCAGTGCCGGTGAGTCGGGAAGGGAATCAGACCACAACGTCGCATGCCACCCGTGGTGGCGGCTACTGGTTGCCAGATGAATCGTCGCCCGCGCCGGGCCCATTGTGTCGGCCCAGCGGCCCTCGATCTCGAACAAGGAACGCGATACCCAACACAGCCCGCCCAGGCGAGGAGTCAGCTCGACGAGTGAGCTCATGAATCTCGAGTGCCCCGATATCGGTTCGTAATGGGTACCCGCCGGTCGCGGCCGAAGGCTTTCGTAGAGACCTTGGGGCCGATGGGGTTCTGTCTCCGTTTGTACTCGGCGAGATCGACCAGACGAGCGACCCGCGTGACCATGTCGGCATCGTGGCCGAGTTCGATCAGCTCGGCCGCGATCCGATCGTTCTCGACCAGCTCTACGAGCAGCGGATCGAGTACCTCGTAAGGCGGAAGGCTCTGGTCATCGGTCTGGTCGGGGCGAAGTTCGGCGGAGGGAGCCTTGGTGATAACCGTCTCGGGTATCAGCTCGTGGCCGGCCATGGCGTTGCGCCAGCGTGACAGCTCGTACACCTGGAGTTTCCACAGGTCCTTGATGACCGCGAACGCGCCTGCGGTGTCGCCATAAAGAGTGGA
>JBPCTU010000108.1:0-3994 GCA_051011515.1 Acidimicrobiales bacterium | reverse complement strand
CGCCGAGTTCGACGGGGTCACCCTCGATATCGGGCGCGAATTCCTGGAGCCAGGACAACAAGACCTTCACAACACCATCCCCAGCCCCCCAGCTCCCCCGCCGACGCCGTGAGGCGACGTGAGCGAGCGAAAACGAGCGACGAGCCGAACCATCAGAACTGCCTCAGGAAGCGGACGTCGTTGTTGACGAGTTCGCGGATGTCGTCGAGCTGATACCGCATGACTGCAAGCCGGTCGATGCCGAAACCGAAGGCGAATCCCTGCCACTCGTCGGGATCGATCCCACAGTTGCGCAGGACGTTGGGGTGGACCATTCCACATCCACCGAGCTCTAGCCAGGACCCGTCGTCGCGGCTTATGTCAAACTCGGCCGAAGGTTCGGTGAACGGGAAGTAGCTGGGCCTCAGCCGACTCTTGACCTCGGAACCGAAGAACGCTTTGACGAACTCGTCAATCGTCCCGGCCAAATCCCCCATGGTCACGTCCTTGTCGATGACCAGACCTTCGATCTGGTTGAAGGCCGGCAGATGGGTGGCGTCGGCGGCATCGGTTCGGAATGTCCGGCCGGGCGCGACGATGTAGATGGGCGGTTCCTGTTCTTCCATCGTGCGGATCTGCACCGGCGAGGTGTGCGATCGGAGCATCACCTCTTCGGGTTCACCGAGGTTGACGAAGATCGTGTCGAAGCTCCCCCGCGCCGGATGCCAATCGGGGATGTTCAATGCTTCGAAGTTGTACCAAGCCGACTCGACCTCGGGACCTTCGGCGACGCTGAAGCCCATGCCGACAAAAACGTCTTCGAGCCGATCGCGAGACTGCGTGACCAGGTGAGCATGCCCCCGCTTCGGGAGGTTCATGACCTCAGTGAGGTCGAGTCGTTCGGCCTCGAGCTGGGCGGCCCGCATCTCAGCGGAGAGTTGATTGTTCCGATTTGCGAGGAGCTGTTCCATCTCGCTTCGGACCGCGTTGATGGCCGCACCTAGGGCAGCTCGATCAGCGGGGTCGGCGTTGGCGAGGTCCTTCTTCGCCAGGTTGATCGCTGCCTTCTTGCCCAGGTATCGCGTCTTGACATCGGCAAGAGCCTCGAGGCTGTAAGCCGTTTCGGCCTCCGCTCTGGCCTCGTCTAGCAACTCATCTAAGTTCGTCATGCGGTGGCCAAGAGTGCTCGTCAGATGGTTCGAGGTCCAATGGATTCCCCCGCAGGCTACCGGCGAGGGCGAGCCACCCAGCGGAGGGTCACCGCGCTTGCCTCCGCTGCCTGGCCGCTTCGAAACAGAGAACCGTGGCCGCCATGGCCACATTCAACGAGTCGAGGTCGCCGCACTGGGGAATGGCCACAGTGGAGTCAAGGATGTCGAGCGTGGTGGTGTCGAGGCCATTGGCCTCATTACCCATCACCAAAATGGCTTCGGTCAGGTCGATTTGGTCGTAATCCGTAGCGCCGTCTGCGGTAGCTCCGAGTGCTAGACGACTCCCGTCGGCCAGCTGTTCGACCGTGTCGGAGATGCTCGCATCGGAGACTTCGACCGGCGCACGAAACACTGCTCCCGCGCTCGACCGCACGACCTTGGGGCTGTAGACGTCGACCGAATTGCCCGTGAGTACGATCTTCTCGGCGCCTGAGGCCTCCGCCGACCGCAGGATTGTTCCTACGTTGCCTGGATCCTGGATGCCGTCCAGCACGAGCAGGTGCGCAGTGATAGCGGTCTCTGGTCCTTGCGACGGTATTCCGGCGACCGAAATCACGGGCTGTGGCGTGACTGTTGTGGACATCGACTCGAGCGCAGCCGGTGTCACCTCGTAGAGCTCGATACCTTCGTCGCGAGCCCGCTCGAGGAGCGCACCAGGGGCATCCCAGGTGAAGAACAACCGTGACACGACGAGCCCCGCGTCCAGAGCATCTGTAGTTAGCCCAGGACCCTCGATCACGAAGGCTCCCTCAGCCCGCCTCTCGGATGCCTGGCGGCCCAGACGACGGACCGCTCTGACTCTCGGGTTGCGGGGCGAGAGCGGCTCCATCGGGGTTATCTCAAGCTGCCGCGCGAGCCTCGTTGGCCGACTCGACCAGGGACGCGAACGCAGCCGGGTCGCTGACCGCCAACTCGGCCAGATTCTTTCGATCCACCTCGATACCCGCTGCCTTCAGACCGGCGATGAACGAGGAGTACGTGGTTCCGTTCTGGCGGCATGCCGCATTGATGCGCTGAATCCAGAGTTTGCGGAACTCACCTTTGCGGGCCCGCCGATCGCGGAATGCGTAGTTCCCGCTGTGCATCACCTGTTCGTTGGCGGACTTGAAGCTGCGGCTCTTGTTGCCGTAGTAGCCCTTCGCCTGGTCAAGGACCTGCTTGCGTCGCTTCTTCTTGTGGACGCCTCGCTTGACTCGTGCCATCGGTATATCTCCTCGCTTGGTGACCCGCAGTGGGGGCGGGCCCTAGATCTCGGTTCTCTGTGCCTGCCTTACGGCTGTCTGGCAGGACCGGCCACGGCCGGCTCGCGCAGGTGTGGCTCCAACGTGTGTTCAGTAATGCGGAAGAGTCAGCTGCTGAGCTGCTTGCGCACGGTAGGGGCGTCAGCATCACTGACGACTGCCGGGCGACGTAGCTGACGGGTCCGCTTGGGTGACTTGGCCGCAGCGAGGTGTTGCTTGTGCCGACGGCCTCTACGGATCTTCCCGGTGCTGGTTTTCTTGAAACGTTTCTTCGCACCTTTGTGCGTCTTCATCTTTGGCATTGAATCTTCTCCATGAGAACAGGGGTACTGGTGTTGCTTCGGCCCGGTGCCGGGTCCTCGACGGCGCGCGGCCGATAGGCCACACGTCGGACCGATACAGATGTGATGTGCCTGGCTGGTCAGTCGATCGACGCTTCGGCCGCTGCGGCCTCGGCTTCGTCGCGCTGTTTTTCCTGCGCTCGAGCTTTCTTGACGGCCTGTATGGCCTGTTTGTCGGGTGCGAGCACCATTGTCATGTTGCGCCCGTCGAGTCTGGGATAAGCCTCGACCTTGGCTATGTCCTCGACTACCTCGGCGACGTCATCAAGGATTCGCCGGCCAAGCTCCGGGTGCTGCACCTCGCGGCCCCGGAACATGATGGTGAGCTTCACCTTGTGACCGTCCTCGAGGAAACCCTTGACCTTGCGGGTCTTGGTGTCGAAGTCACCTTGCCCGATCTTGGGCCTGTACTTCATTTCCTTGACAACGATGTTCGTGCTCTTCTTGCGGGAGTCCTTGGCCCGCTGCGCTGCCTCGTACTTGTATTTGCCGTAATCCATGATCCGGCAAACGGGAGGATTGGCCTTGTCGGCCACCTCCACAAGGTCGAGGCCCAGTTGGCGGGCTGCGGCAAGAGCCTCGGGCAGCGGCTTGATGCCTATCTGCTCTCCATCAGCTCCGACAAGACGAACCTCTCGGGCTCGGATCCGGTCGTTGATGCGAGGCTCTTGGTTCCCAGCTATGGCAAGCTCCTGATCAAGTTGTGTTCTCCTGTTGGGTGTGTGGTCCGCACCGTAATCGGTGCGCCGGCCCAGGAAAACAACGAAGGCGGGTACCGGAAAGCCAGCACCCGCCACAGACACCCCTTTCGGGGTGCTCGACCGATGTTGTACCCGGACGCACAATCACATCTTCTGGCTTCGCCAGAAGACTTCCCTCCGCTGACTTGGCAAGAAGATTCACACCTTCACGCCTCGCCAGAAGACTTCCCTCCGCTGACTTGGCAAGAAGATTCACACCTTCACGCCTCGCCAGAAGAGTTCCTTCTGCTGACTTGGCAAGAAGATTCACACCTTCGTGCTTCATCAGAAGAAGCCCTCCACTGCCTAACACCAGCGGAGTCTGTGGCCGGGTGGCCGCCTCTCGACGACACTTTCCAATGCCCGGGATGCCTTCCCGGATCGGCGACCTAGAGTATCAGGGCACCCCCACAAACAGACACTGACGCCGTGTTCGAACACGGCTCGCGCGAAGGAGAACCGACAATGAGCACCCTGTGGAC
>JBPCTU010000107.1:0-4998 GCA_051011515.1 Acidimicrobiales bacterium | reverse complement strand
GCCACAGCCACGGCGAAGGGGTCAGCCTCAGTGGCCACATGCTGCTGGCCAACAACTACATCCACCACAACGGTCGTCTCGGGGTCGGCGGTGGAACGGCAGCGAACTCCGTCGTCGAGAACAACGAGATTGCCTACAACTGCGAATCCGGCGGCTACGCCTGCTGGGGCTGGGGCGGCGGCGGAGCCAAGTTCGCCTCCTCGATCAATCTCGTCGTGCGGGGCAACTACGTTCATCACAACCGCGGACCGGGGCTCCACACCGACGTGGGCGCCGTCAACGCCCTGTTCGAGGACAACCTTGTCGTCGACAACGACGGTGGCGGCATCTCGATCGAGATCACGTATGGAGCGACGGTCCGCAACAACGTCGTCGAGACCAACGGGCACAGCAACCCCAACGGTCCCGGCGCCGGCATCATCGTCCTCTCGTCCAACAATGTCACCATCCACGACAACATCGTTGACGACAACGGGCACGGCATCGTGGGCCGCCAGGTCGCACGCGATCCAGGCTCGCAAGGACCTCACGAGCTCGAGAACCTCTACGTCCACCACAACGTTGTCACCATGAACGGCGGATTCACAGGCATAGTGGAGAAGGTGGGCGACAGCAGCTACTTCCACACCCGCAACAACGTGTTCCAGTCGAACACCTACTATCTCGGCGGCGAATCGAAGTACTTCAAGTGGGAGGGCCCATACCGCACCACTGCTGAGTGGGTGGCATACGGCAACGACACCACAGGAACCTTCCACTAGGTCAGCTCCAGGGTCGATGCGCTGAACAATCGAGGTCAGTCATCGAAACACCATCCTCAGGCATTTCCGTCCGCTTGATTGCGCTCGTGGTCACCTGGATCCTGACGCTTGCAGCGTGCTCAGAGGCCGGGTCTCCCACCTCTTCGCCTCCGACGACACCACCGCCCACAGCTCCGCCGCCAACAACACCGCCTCCCACCACGGTGGATGTGACGGTCTCTCCCGGCGAGAGCATCCAGGCAGTTGTCAACGCCAACCCCGCGGGAACCACCTATGTCATCAAGTCCGGCGTGCATCGGCTCCAGGATGTGACACCCAAGGACGGCGACACCTTCGTCGGTGAGCAAGGCTCGATCCTGTCGGGGGCAGCGGTCATGACCGGGTTCGGTCGGGAGGGCTCGTATTGGGTAGCAACCGAGAGTCGACGCAGCACCGCCGAACACCGTGGCGTGTGTGAAGACGGCTACAGCGCCTGTCAGCTCCCAGAGCAACTGTTCATGGATGGTCAACCGCTGTGGCGAGCAGACAGCCTGTCAGAGGTATCGGCCGGTTCGTGGTACTTCGACTACAGCAGCGACAAGGTGTACATGGCCGATGATCCGGCCGGCCACACGATCGAGATCAGCATCGCCGAGTACGCCTTCAGCGGCACGGCCACGGATGTCACTATCCGGGGCCTCATCATCGACAAGTACGCCAACGGTCCCCAGACCGGTGCCGTCAACGGCGGAGTCGGCCGCACGGGTTCCGAAGCCGACGGGTGGGTTGTCGTCGACAACGAGATCCGCCACAGCCACGGCGAAGGGGTCAAGCTCAGTGGCCACATGCTGCTGGCCAACAACTACATCCACCACAACGGTCGTCTCGGGGTCGGCGGTGGAACGGCCGAGAACTCCATCGTCGAGAACAACGAGATCGCCTACAACTGCGAATCCGGTGGCTACGCCTGCTGGGGCTGGGGTGGCGGCGGGGCCAAGTTCGCGGCTTCGATCAACCTCGTCGTACGTGGCAACTACGTTCATCACAACCGCGGACCGGGGCTCCACACCGACGTGGGCGCGGTCAACGCCCTGTTCGAGGACAACCATGTCGTCGACAACGACGGTGGCGGCATCTCGATCGAGATCAGCTATGGCGCCATCGTTCGTGACAACTTCATACAGAACAACGGGCACAACAGCCCCAACGGTCCCGGCGCCGGCATCATCGTCATCTCGTCGAACGATGTAACCGTCAGCACCAACATCGTTACCGATTGTGGAAATGGGATCGTGGGCCGTCAGGTGGAACGCGACCCAGGCCGACAAGGGCCTCATGAGCTCGACAACCTCTCCGTCCGCGACAACATCATCACGATGAACGATGGATTCTCAGGCCTAGTGCAAAGGGTGAACGACAGCAGCTACTTCCGCACACGCAACAACGTGTTCCAGTCGAACACCTACCATCTCGGGAGCGAATCGGAGTACTTCAGGTGGGAGGGAGAGTCCGTCACCGCAACCGAGTGGGTGGCGTTCGGCAACGACACCATGGGGACCTTCACCTAGGTAGGGATTGGACGGAACATGGACCGACTTAGGAACGACATCGCCCGAAGGTGGTGGGACCTCGACCGCTTCGGCCTTACCCCGCGCAAGCTGAAGGCACGCCTGAGTTCCAGCGAGATACCGGGCATCGTCTGCAACAGCGTTCCCAAAGCGGGCACCCATCTGATCGAGCGTGCTCTGTGCCTCCACCCCGACTTGTACCGCAAGATCAAGCCGACGCTGCGCAGGCGCAACATGCCGACACCTAGTGGGCTGGCATCGATGATGGGTGGGCTGAAACCCGGTCAGGTGCTCCTGACCCACCTCCCCCATAGCCAGGAGGCGGCAGCTGCGATCGACAGGACGAGTGTTCGCCACCTTCTGATGGTGAGAGATCCTCGGGACATCATCGTCTCACAGGCCCACTACATCCCCAAGAACAGCAAGCACGCCCACCACGAGCTGCTGTCATCGTTGCCCGACCTCACGGCACGAATGCGAATGATGATCACGGGCAACGAGGCCACCGGACTAGTGGGCATCCGAGATCGTCTACAGCAATACGCCGGCTGGTTCGATACGGATGCCGCAGTGTTCAGATTCGAGGATCTGGTGGGGGCTCGAGGTGGTGGCGGCATCGAGGAGCAGGTCGGGCGCCTTACCGATATCTACAACAGTGTCGGGATTTCCATGCAACGCGACGAAGTGGCGAGCCTGGCCGGCAAACTGTTCTCTGAGGCGAGCCCCACCTTCCGCTCTGGCTCTATCGGCCAGTGGTCCGAGCAATTCGACGCGGAGACGGCCGACCTCTTCAACCAGGCAGCTGGAGAGATGCTTTCGCTGTACGGCTACGTTCAGGCGTGACCGGCGAAGGCGTCGATCCGTCACCGGCAACGAGCCCCGGAACCGGGGTTCTCTACATCGGTGCGTTGGGGCGAAGCGGCTCGACACTTCTGAATCTGCTCCTGACCACGGTGCCCGGGTTCTTCGCTGTAGGTGAGCTTCGGTACCTCTGGGACCGGGGCCTGATGGAGAACCAACTCTGCGGCTGCGGGAACCCCTTTCGCGACTGCGAGATGTGGAGAGAGGTCGGCGAAGTCGCTTTCGGTGGCTGGGACGCTGTCGATGGCGCGGCGATGGTTGCTCTCGATCGGAAGATCAATCGCAATCGCCGAGTGCTGTCCATCACACGAGGCCGGCTCCGCGACTCTCAGCTCTCTCGACTCAACGAATACCGAGAGGTACTGCGATCGCTCTACCTCGCCATACAAGAGGTGTCGGGATGCACGGTCATCGTGGATTCGAGCAAGACTCCAGCTTTCGCCGCGATCCTCGCCGGCATCGACGGGTTGGACCTACGGATCGTCCACCTCATACGCGACCCGCGCGGGGTTGCTTACTCACGCACCAAGCGCGTCGTCCGACCCGAGGTAGTCGGGGCCGAGGCCCAAATGGGCCGATTCGCCCCGGTCCGGACCGGCGCCCTGTGGCTGTACTTCAACGGCCTGTTCGAGTGGCTCCGACGGCGTGGGACCGCCATGACGAGGCTTCGATACGAGGATCTCGCCGACGAAGCCGACGGCGAGCTCGACAAGCTGCTGGGTTCGCTGCCGTGGCAGGCGTCTGCCAGGATCCCGCTCGGCGAGCTGACGGCCAACCACACCGTGTCCGGCAACCCGATGCGCTTCGAACGGGGGGCCTTGCGCATCACTCGCGACGATGCCTGGCGTCGCGAGCTACCTCTGCGCCATCGGATCGCCGTCTCCCTCGTCACGGCGCCTCTTCTGGGTCGCTACGGGTACGGTTTCCGTCGATGACGCCCGTCAGAACCCCCCGCGGTCGTAGGACCACTCACGGTAGGCTGTGTCAACTCCAAGGGCTCCTATGACGCAGCTACGTGACAGATCCTCAGCTCGTCGCGCATTCCTAGGCACGGATGTGCTCAACGCGGCCGGTCCGAGCAAGTCAGACCGGCAGGTCATCGCGCTCACGCTGTTCGTCGTTCCGCTGGCGTACGCCGGCCTCGAGGTGGGCCCATTCCAGGTCTCCGGTTTCCTCTGGGTGACCGTGCTCGTCTTCGGGCTGGTGACGCTGCTCTCGCGGGCCCCTGACCCCACCTCGATGCGGTACGCGTCTCCGCTGCTGGCCTACCTGCTCTTGATGGTTCTGTCCCTCGCCTGGGCCCCCGACATCGTCAAAGGGGCCCAAACCGCGGCGCAATGGGCAACGCCAGTTGTGGTCTACCTGGTGGCATGGCGGGCGTTTCGATCTGGGATGCGCCTAGAAGACCTGAGCCGACTGGCAGTCACCGTCACCGTGCCGGTCGTCCTATTCGTCTATTGGAGGGGGTTGGCAGGGGGAGACTCCGTGTGGTGGCTCAGCGGGGAGGGTGCTCGTCCGTTCGCCATGTCGATGGTCCTGCTCTTCGCCCTGGGGACTCTGGGCCAGAGCCGCAAGTTCACGTTGGCGTTCGGCGTGTTCTCCCTTGCTGTGGTGGCGATTTCCGGGGGACGCATGGGCACGATGGTGATGGCGGCGGTGTTCCTGGCGGCACCGGCTCTGCGGATCCGTTGGCATGTTCGGTTTCTCTCGGCGGCAATGGCACTCGTGGCGGTCGCGGCCCTCGTTGTTCCAACCCAGACCTTCCAGGACCGTTGGTTCTTCAACGACGAGGGCGAGGTCTCGGACATCCTTTCCGGTCAGTTCAACAC
>JBPCTU010000106.1:0-3693 GCA_051011515.1 Acidimicrobiales bacterium | reverse complement strand
CCCGGCCGTGATGCTCTCGGAGTCGACGCAGTGAACTTCCACATCGTCGGCGACGGCTTTGGCTGCTGCTTGGGCTGCCTGGCCGGTCGCTGACAGAGCCGCGGACAGGTTGACGCAGACGATCTCGTCGGCGCCCTCGGCGTGTAGGCGGCGGAACGTTTGCTCGAACGCCCCGGGTGATGGTGCGGCGGTCTCGGGTAGAACGTCGAGGTGGTCCATCTTCGAGTAGAACTCGGCGACGCTCAGGTCATCGCGGTCGGTGTATTCCTCTGAGCCGAACCGGATCGAGAGGGGCACGATCGCGATGCCCAGGGCGTTTGCATCTTCCGCGTCCAGATCGGACGCGCTATCGGTCACAACTCGTACTGTCACGCCGGCAGCTTAGATGAGGTGGAAGTTCGCGAGTGAACCGAGCTGCCTGGCGAACCGAGCTGCAGTCGGGCTCTGATGACCCGATGTCAACGATCGACGAGGTCGAGGCCCAGAATCGCCAGTCCTGACTGCTCGGTGTCGAAACCATGCCGTTGGTACAGCGCGAGGGCTCGATCGTTGTCGTGTTGGGTGTTCACGAAAGCCTCCTCCGCGCCCCTCCACCTCATCCAGCGAAGTGCGTCGAGCAACAACGCTGAGCCCAGACCTCTACCGGCGCCCGCCGGTTCGACGGCGAGTCGCTGGAGGTATCCCTTGTCTCGGGACACCCCCGACAGCGCATAGCCCGTTGGCGCGACCGTGGAATCGACACGGAGCAATCGATGTGGCGTGGCGTGCATGGCTTCGCGGAGGGCGGTGTGATCGAACCGCCAGAACTCGTCGAACGCGGCGGAATCGACCCGGAGGATGTCGTCGTAACGTCTTCGCCGCCATCGACGGAGGCGCATCTCGGCTCGTGGCGGCGGCGTATCCAGCCGTCGCTTCAATAGGGCAAGGTCTCGCATTCGCGAGAAGCCGCAATCCAGGAAAGCGGTCTGCTCCGACGCGGTCAGAGCAGCAGTGATCACCCGTTCAAAGCCACGTTTCCTAAGGCGTTCGATAATTGCGCGGACTGCGCTGGTATTCAGTGGTTGGTCGACGAAAGTTGCGACGATGGCAATCTCGGACTTGCCTCGCCAAGTGCCGACACGGACGGTGCGACCCCGCCCGACAGTGAGGTTTTTCACCGGATCGGGTCGACCGATGAGCGTGTGACCACGGCTGCGATGGTATCCAGGTGTGGATCGGCGCGCCGAAATGGGATCGTTCTGATCGGACCCAGGCCCTACGCTCGTTTTGTGTTGTTGTTCGTCACCCACGAGGGATGCCTCGATCACGAGGCCGGTAGGCGGCATCCGGAAAGGCCCGATCGGCTCCGTGCAGTTTGGGCGGGTCTCGAGCAGGTCGACCTTGGTTCAGAAGTTGTGCTCGGTGCACCCACCGAGGCGCCGATGGCCGCGCTCGCGAGGGTTCACGACCGTTCGCATATCGAGAGGTTGTTGGAGGTCGACGCGGCAGGCGGTGGTCGGATCGATCCCGACACACGCGCGAATTCAGCTTCGTTGAAAGCGGCACGGTTGGCAGCCGGCGCCGGCTTGGCTGCACTCGAGGTGATGGATCGGGGTGAAGCTGAAGCCGCGTTCTGCGCGGTGCGTCCTCCCGGTCACCATGCGACGCGTTCCAATTCGATGGGGTTCTGTCTGCTCAACAACGTTGCGGTGGTCGCTATGGCCCTGGCCGACCGTGGAGAACGGGTCCTCGTGTTCGACTACGACGCCCACCACGGGAACGGCACCCAGGATGTGTTCTATGGCGATCCGCGAGTGTTGTTCGTCTCGGTTCACCAATGGCCCTTCTACCCCGGGTCTGGATCTCTGGATGAGCGCGGGTCCGGGGAAGGGGCCGGCACCACCATCAACATTCCCATGCCCGCGGGCGCGACGGGGGATCGATACCGACAGGCTTGGGATGAGGTGATCGCGCCCGTGGTCGACTCGTTCGGGCCCACGTGGTTGCTCATCTCGGCGGGGTTCGATGCTCACGCCGCCGACCCTCTCACTGACATGGGTTTGAGCTCGGGCGACTTTGCCGATCTGACGCTCGAGGCAATGTCCACCGTTGGTCCCGGTCGGACCATCGCCTTCCTCGAGGGGGGTTATGACCTCGAGGCATTACGGGATTCGACCAGTGCGGTTGTGAACGCTCTGGTTGGGGTGAAGAGCCATCCCGAGTCGCCGACCAGCGGTGGGCCAGGTCGCGAGGTGGTCGCTGCCGCGAGCGAGATCCACCTCAGCGGTTGAGCCCATGCCGTTTCAGCATCTCGAGGCGGTCCTCGCGGAGGCCAGACCGATGGCGGAGGCATTCGACGAGGCGGGTCGCCGGCTGTACCTGGTCGGGGGCATCGTTCGCGAACTGTGGCTCGACGCCGCCATCGACGCGGATACCGACCTCGACCTCACCACCGATGCGACACCGCAAGAGACGAAAATGATCATCAAGCCATTGGCGTCCGCGTTGTGGCTCCAGGGGGAACGGTTCGGCACGGTGGGCGCAACCATCGACGGACGGGCGTATGAGACTACGACTCACCGGGTCGAACGATATTTCGCAGACTCGAGAAAGCCCCAGGTCGAATTCGCTACGGCGATCAAGGAAGACTTGTCGAGGCGCGATTTCACCATCAACGCGATGGCGATCGAGATCGCCACTGGCGAGATCATCGATCCATTCGAGGGTATTGCCGATCTTGGGAGTCGTCGGCTCCGCACGCCGCTGGATCCTGAGATTTCGCTGGCTGACGATCCGCTACGAATGATGCGGGCTGCCCGTTTCGTTGCCGGTCTTGACCTCGAACCCGACCTGTCGCTGGTGGAGGCCATGTCGGCACTGGCTGACAGACTCGACATCGTTTCTGCGGAGCGCATCGGGGTTGAGTTCGACAAGCTGTTGGCGTTGCCTGATCCGGCTGCGGGCGTGAGGTTGCTCGATCAAACAGGGTTGTTGGGGTTGTTCCTGCCCGAGGCCGCTGGCGCTGCGATGGATCGATCGATCGACCGACTGTCCGACCTACCCGATGGACCTGAGCTGCGCCTTGCGGCGCTGCTGTTCGAAACCACTCCGTCGGCTGCTGCGGCCCGCATCGGCGCGCTTCGACATAGCGCAGCGAGGCGCCGATGGACCGCAACCGTGTTGGAGACCGCCCAGCGGTTGGCGCGCGGTGAGGTCTGCGACCCGGCCTCGATGCGCAGGTGGGTCGCTAGATCGCAGGGAACGGTTGAGCCAGCGCGCGGAATCGTCGCCAACCTGGCGCCCCAGGGCGAAGAGTTGGTGGCAGCGTCGGTTGTGCTGGAGCGCGGTCTGGGGGCGGAGTTGGACGACCTGGGTCCGGCGCTGACCGGCCAGCAGGTGATGGACGCACTGGACCTACCACCGGGCGCAGCCGTTGGTGAGGCGCTTGACTTCCTCCAAGAACTCCGCTTCGACGAGGGCCCGCTGGAACCGGATGAGGCCACTACCCGATTGAAGGCCTGGTGGGGGCAACGTTGATATTCGTGCCGCTTCGACCCCGCGAGTGGCTCAGATTGTGTTGGCGCTAGTCTGACCGGCCATGGGATTCGTTCCCGTAGCACCGCCATCCGCCTTCACCGAGGGCCAGGTCGACTACAGGTTGGCGCGGCAAGCGGTTCTGGCGCAGTACCGAGACGGGTTGTTGACGCGGGCAGA
>JBPCTU010000105.1:0-4669 GCA_051011515.1 Acidimicrobiales bacterium | reverse complement strand
GACAGCCGATCGCCGTAGAACCCGGAGCAGTTCGCGATACGTATCGGGTCGGCCATTGTCACCTTTGGCCGTCGCTGTCGTTCGTTTCGGCGGCGTGGTCCCGGATTACGACAAGAAGCTGCCCATTAACGACCTGTTCCCCGGAGCCAACCGAGATCTCTGCAACTGTTCCGTCACCCGGCGCGCGGATGTGATGCTCCATCTTCATGGCCTCCAGGATCACCAGCGTTTCACCTTTGGTTACGTCGTCGCCGACCGAACGCTGAACGTCGAGCACCACTCCAGGCATTGGTGCCAGCATCGCTCCGGTGGGGACTTCATCAACGGGCAGCCGGAAGCGTGGCGCGATGGTGACCTCGGTAGTGCCAGTCGGTCCCGTCATCCAGAGTTGGTCACCGGAGGCGGTCACTCGGTAGGCGGTCCGCACGTTCTGCCATTCGACCTCGATCGTGGATTCGTTCCAAGAGTGGACACACGCAACATTGACTTCGCCGTCCGATTCGATCGCAAAGGTGCCGTCGCGGTTTGTCCGGTAGTCGATGGTGAGGTCCTGGCCGCCGATGTCGAGGCGGGTTCGCTGTGGTGGAAGGCGAGCGTTGCGGAATCCGCTGGGTAGTTCCTGCAGGAGACCGGCAGTTGCGCGGTTGCGTTCTTGGATCCACATTGCGCCCGCGACGGCGATGGTTTCGGCCTCAACAGGGCTCAGCTCGCGTTGCCCTATCGGGTTGACTCGCTCGATGAAGTCGGTCGTCGTGTCGCCCGACAAGAACTCGCCGGTTCGAAGCGTGTGGGCGAGGAAGTCTCGATTGGTCGTGACTCCTCCGATGTGGAGGCGCTCGAGCGCCCGGGCCAGACGCGCGGCGGCCTCGGGCCGCGTTGGAGCATGGGAGATGACCTTTGCGAGCATCGGATCGAAGTCGATCCCGACGATCGAACCCGTGGTGACGCCGCTGTCCCAACGCACCGCCGGCTCGACCGCGGGGGCAAATGCGGCGAGGGTGCCGGTGGCCGGAAGGAAGTCCGTCGCCGGGTCTTCTGCATAGAGGCGGGCTTCGATGGCGTGGCCCGACAGTTGGACGTGGCCTTGGTCATAACCGAGCGGCTCGCCGGCTGCGATGCGCAATTGCTCGCGAACCAAGTCGATGCCGGTCACTTCCTCGGTTACGGGGTGTTCTACCTGGAGTCGGGTGTTGACCTCGAGAAAGTAGAAGTCGTGGGAGTCGTCCTCGACCAGGAACTCCACGGTGCCCGCGGATTCGTACTCCATGGCCCTGGCCATTCGGATCGCCGCCTCGCCCATGTCCCCCCGCAGTGCGGCGTCCACGACTGGTGAGGGGGACTCCTCGATGATCTTTTGGTGTCTTCGCTGGATGGAACACTCGCGCTCGCCCAGCTGTAGAACCTCGCCGTGGCAATCGCCCAGTATCTGAATTTCGATGTGGCGGGCCCTTGGTACGTAGCGCTCGAAGAACACCCGGTCGTCGCCGAAACTGGCAAGAGCCTCTCGACGGGCGGCGGCGATCGCTTGTTCGAGGTCGGCATGAGCTTCAACGATCCGCATCCCCTTGCCCCCGCCCCCGGCGACTGCTTTGATCAGCAGCGGGTAGCCGATCGCGTCGATCGCCTCTGGGTCGTCGGTTGAGGGCAACGTAGGTACGCCTGCGTTGTCGGCGATCTCTTTTGCGGCCAGCTTGTCGCCCATGGAACGAATTGCTTCCGCGGGAGGGCCGATCCAGGTGATGCCCCCAGCAACGACTGCCTCGGCGAAGGCAGGGTTCTCGGCCAAGAATCCGTATCCCGGGTGGATCGCTTCGGCGCCCGCTCGTGATGCAGCGTCGACGATCTCGGCGATGTCGAGGTAGCCGTTCACGAGCCGGACGGCCGTGTCGGCTTGTTGGACGTATGGGGCAGCGGTGTCTGCGTCCGTGAAGACCGCGACACACCGCATACCCATTGCTCTGGCGGTTCGGAATATCCGACTCGCTATCTCGCCTCGGTTCGCAACGAGGATCGATGACGGAGCCTGCACGGGGGTGGGGCTCACAGCCTGAACACCCCGTAGCTATCCGTGCCCTCGATGTTTCTGTTTCGCACGACCGATAGGCACATTCCGAGGATGTGGCGGGTGTCGCGGGGGTCGATGATGCCGTCGTCGCTGATGGCTCCGCTTGCCACGAGTGCGAGCGACCCCTTCTCCTGAGTTGCCTCAACGGCTGCGACGATCTCGGCGTCCTCTGCCTCGTCGAAGTCCTCGCCCTTTCTGGCCG
The DNA here is from genome assembly GCA_051011515.1 of Acidimicrobiales bacterium. Taxonomy (GTDB): domain Bacteria; phylum Actinomycetota; class Acidimicrobiia; order Acidimicrobiales; family UBA8592; genus JBPCTU01. Next base: position 2,402 of record JBPCTU010000105.1, on the reverse strand, counting down.
CTTGGCCCCGACGAACGATCGACATCACTCCAGCGATCTGTTTCGGCCCCATGACGGCGATTTTGGCGGTCGGCCACAGAAATGTGAACCGGTTGCCGAATGCTCGGCCGGACATGCCGTATGTCCCTGCCCCGTACGAGGATCCGATGATCACTGTCAGGTGGGGGACTGTTGAGCTGGTGACCGCGTTGATCATCTGCGATCCCTTCTTGATGATCCCGTCTGCTTCGTAGTCCCGTCCCACCATGAAACCGGTGATGTTCTGCAGGAAGATCAGGGGTATGTCTCGCTGGTTGCAGAGCTGTATGAAGTGAGCGCCCTTCTGAGCCGAGTCGGGATAGATCACGCCGTTGTTCCCGATCACTCCGACGGGGTAGCCGTGAATCGACGACCAGCCACAGACGAGCGTCTCGCCGTACCTGGGTTTGAACTCCTCGAATCGGCTTCCGTCGACCACGCGGGCGATCACATCGCGGACGTCGACCGGCTGGCGGAGATCCCGGCTCACCAGCCCGAGTAGGTCCTCGGGGTTGTGTTCTGGCGGCACCGATGTGTAGGTCGGCGCAGATCCCGCCTTCTGCCAGTCGAGGTGGGAAACGACTTCGCGACACAGGCGCAAGGCGTCCATCTCGTCTTCTGCCAGGTACTCGCCGAGGCCGGATACCTCGGCATGCAGCTCAGCTCCGCCCAGTTGTTCGTCGTCGGACTCCTCGCCGGTGGCCATCTTGACCAGCGGGGGACCGGCCAGGAACACCTTCGACTGCTCCTTGACCACGATGTTGTAGTCGGAGAGGCCCGGCTGGTAGGCGCCTCCCGCTGTCGAGCTACCGAAGACGACGCAGATCGTGGGGATCCCCAGTTTCGAGAGTTCGATGAGTTCGTAGAAGAAGCGCCCGGTTTCGGCGAAGTGTTCGATGTTCACCCGCCGTCTGGAGCCCTCGTCGGCTTCGACGCGGAGATCGCCTCCGGCCGACTCGACAAAACTCACGTACGGCAGGCGGTTGTCGCGGGCAATCTCGAGGGCTCGCATCCACTTCTTGAGCACGTACGGCGTCATGGCACCGGCCAGCACAGTCGGATCGTTCCCCATGATCACGCACTCGGTATCGGCGATCACTCCGATACCGACGACGAGGCCACCGCCCATCGCGTAATCCGAGTCGTATCCGGCTGTTGGACTTATTTCGAGGAACGGAGTGTCGGGGTCGAGGACGTTCTGGATCCGGTCGCGAATCGGCATCTTGTTGCGCGCCCGCAGACGATCCATGGCTCGCTCGCCACCCCCAAACTCCGCCTCGTCGAGCAGCCGATCGAGCTCGGCGATCTGTTCGAGCATGTCGGCGCGGTTGCGGGCGAATACATCCGAGTTGTGGTCGATCTCGGAGCCAAGAGGCGGGGCGAGCAGCGTGCGTTTCATCCCTGAAACCTAGGAGCGGTAAGAATCGTCCGCAATTCTTACCGCCGGAATGCTGGGTTGTTGTCGCGGCGTGATGAGGGGCGCGCCCCTAGTAGCTCCGCTTGGCGACCTCTTCGAGCATTACCTCGGTGGCACCGCCGCCGATGGGCAGGATCCGCGCATCTCGGTACATGCGTTCGATATCGGACTCGCGCATGTACCCCATGCCGCCGTGGAACTGCACGCAGTCGTACATGACCTGGTTCACGACCTCGCAACCCCAAGCTTTGACGCCACTCATGGCCTTCACGTTGTCCTGTCCCTGATCGCCCATCCAGGCGGCGTGGTACATAGACGCTCGTACTGCGTCGACCTTGGCCTGATTCATCGCCATGCGCTGCCTGATGGCACCGAGGTCGAAGAGGTGGCCACCGAACGCCTGGCGTTCCTGGCAGTAGGCGTTGGTGATGTCTATCGCGCGTTGTGCCGCACCAATGCCCATGCCGACCAGAACCATCCGTTCGTTCTGGAAGTTCTTCATCGTCTCGTAGAACCCGCGATGTTCGGTACCGAGCAGTTGGTCTTCGGGCACCCAGACATCGTCGAGTGTCAGCTCCGCCGTGTCCGAGCATCGCCATCCGTGTTTGTCGAGTTTCGTGGCGACCTCGAACCCTTCGGTTCCCGACGGTACGAGGAACATCGAGATCCCGTACTTGTCTTCAGCGTTCGTCCGTGCCGCAACGATGGTGAGATCGCCGTAGACCGCATTGGTGATGAACAGTTTGGTGCCGTTGAGCCGCCAGCCGTCACCGTCTCGGACAGCGGTGGTACGGAGACCCGCCACATCGGACCCGGCGTCGGGTTCGGTCACGGCGATGGCGAGGATCGTTTCGCCGGAGAGGACCCCGGGCATCCAGCGATCGTGTTGTTCTCGAGAGCCCGAGTTGACGAGGTGAGGACCAGCCATGTCGGTGTGTACCAAGACGGTCACGTCGAAGCCCGCATA
>JBPCTU010000104.1:0-6284 GCA_051011515.1 Acidimicrobiales bacterium | reverse complement strand
GAGGTGGGCAGCCGCGGTGGCGGTGGCCGTCGAGGTGGCCGAGGCCGCGGAGGTCGAGGCCGACGCTGATTGAGCGTCTGCTACGCGCCTGACGCGTAGCCAAGTACCCAACCCGCGAATGGGGCCGCTCCTTTTGGGGGCGGTCCCATTCGTCATTTTCGACCACATCGACAACACTCAGAGCATGGCAACGAAGGTGGGGGTCATGGGTGCTGCCGGTCGCATGGGTGCGACGGTGTGTGCCGTTGTTCATGCCGACCCCGACCTCGAGTTGGTGGCTGCGGCCGACGCCGTGGGCAGAGGTCAATCCATCCGCAGTGTTGGCGGCCCTGACACAGGTTTGTCGATCGGTGGTCGCATCGCGGATCTGGTAGAGGCAGGGTCCGAGGTGGTCGTCGACTTCACGGTTGCGTCCGCGGCGCGGCAGAACACCTTGGCGTTGGCGGCAGCTGGAGTGCACGCGGTGGTCGGCACGTCGGGGTTGACCGACGACGACATTGCCCGGTTCGAAGATGCGTTCGTGAACAGCAACTGCCTGGTGGCCCCCAACTTCGCGATCAGCGCCGTGTTGATGATCCGGTTCGCCGAGTTGGCGGCACCATTCTTTGATACCGCCGAGGTGATCGAGTATCACCACAACCAGAAAGTTGATGCCCCATCCGGGACCGCTCGCGAGACAGTGCGGCGTCTCTCGGAAGCCTCTGACGAGTGGGACCAGGACCCGACCCAGGATGAAGCTGTTGCCGGCGCTCGGGGCGGCGCGGGTCCAGCCGGGATTCGTGTTCACGGGGTTCGCATGAAGGGGATGCTGGCCCATCAGGACGTGATCCTGGGTGCCGAGGGTCAGACGCTCACGATCCGCCAGGACTCCTATGACCGGTCGAGTTTCATGCCCGGCGTAATCCTCGCCTGCAAGAAGATTTCGGATCACCCCGGTGTGACGGTTGGCCTCGACAAGTTTCTCGGAGTTTGACGACCCCTGCTTCGGAACGCAAAAGGAACTGCGAAGTCGTGTGCCCGGGCTTCCGAGCCGTCGGTGTTCGGCGATGCCGATAAGGCAACACGAGGCGTACCCTGACGGCGATGTACGACTTCGTTCGTCGCCCGAAGTGGATTGCTTCACACATCTTCGTGGTCGCGCTCGTGGTCATCATGGTGTTTCTGGGCCTCTGGCAGGTCGATCGACTTCAGCAACGTCGTTCGACCAACAACGAGGTCACTGATCGCCTCGAGCAATCGGTCGAGCCGGTTTCTGGTTTGGTGACCATCGACGATTCGTTGTCCATCGGGGAAGAGACACGATTCCGGCTCGTTACGGCCACAGGTGAGTACGTCATGGCTGATGAGGTCCTCGTTCGAAACCGTTCTCTCGATGGTGCGCCCGGCTACTGGGTGCTGACACCTCTGCTGCTCGATAGTGGTGATGGCGTTGTCGTAAACCGCGGCTGGGTCCCGTTCAGCTTCGAACCTGGCGATGCGCGACCCGGAACCGAACCTCCGCCAGGCACCGTGACCGTTGTCGGGATGGTTCGAGAGACCGTCGAGGCTTCGGGGATTCAGAGATCCGATAGGTCAGGTGTCGAGCTGGATTCGTTGGCCCGACCCGATTTGGCGAGATATCAGGAGCAGCTCGACTACGACATCCTCCCGGTGTTGGTTCAGTTGGAGAGCCAGCAGCCAGCGGGGAACGATCTACCTGTACCCCTGAGTCGCCCAGAGCTCGATGAGGGCCCGCACCTCGCGTATGCCGTGCAGTGGTTCATATTCTGTGTGATCGCGCTCATTGGTTATCCGCTGGTCATCAGACGCATAGCCAAGTCCGACGGGGGAGACGGGCGCCACAGCGATATCCCGGTGGACTATCTGTGACCGGGCACCCTCACCAGTGACAATGCGACTGCGGACCGTCTTCGACGCTTCGGGTCGCGGTTGACCGCTGGTACTCTTCTGACCACTTGACCCGCGCCTCGGGTTCAGGAGAGGACGAAGATGGCTCGGTTTGGCAGAGTGGCTACAGCGATGGTCACGCCGTTCGACGACGATGGTGCGTTGGATCTGGACGTCGCAGCCCAGCTGGCCCAATGGCTCGTGGCCAACGGCAACGAGGGGTTGATCATCGCGGGTACCACCGGCGAGTCACCGACTCTTACCCATGATGAGCAGATTCAGTTGGTCGGCGCCGTGGCCGGAGCGGTCGAGGTGCCCGTGGTTGCCGGCACGGGGAGTAACGACACACGAGCCGCGGTCGAGCTGACCGAGCGAGCCACTGCCGCCGGAGCTGACGCGGTGTTGGTCGTGACCCCGTACTACAACCGTCCTTCCCAGGCTTCGCTGCTCTCGCACTTCAAAGCTGTCGCCGCGGCCACCGACCTGCCGGTGATGTTGTACGACATCGAGGTGCGGACGGGTCGGAAGATAGACACCGACACGATTCTGGAGCTGGCACACGACGTCGACAACATCGTGGCTCTCAAGGACGCATCTGGTGACCCGGCCGAGACTGCGGTTGTGCTTGCTGAGGCTCCCGAGGACTTTGAGGTCTACAGCGGCGACGATTCGTTGACCTTGCCGCTGTTGGCGGTTGGTGCAGTTGGGTGTGTCGGGGTCGCCACTCACTGGACTGGCATGGAACACCAAGACCTGATGGCGGCGGTTGAAAAGGGTGACCTGGACGCAGCTCGCGACATCAACGCATCTTTGCTCACGTCGTTCGCCTTCGAGTCGACTCCCGATGCACCGAACCCGATCCCCACCAAGGCCATGATGCGCGTCTTGGGTATCCCTGTTGGGCGGGGACGCGCACCTATGGACATCGAGCCGCCCGGCCTCGAGGAAGCTGCTCGAACTGTCGCCGCCCGCACTGTTGTCGGTGCACATCTCGGACTCGACTGAGCGAGCTCGGCGCGATGTCTGAGTCTGTCTCCATCACGTTCCTTGGCGGGCTCGGCGATATCGGTCGAAACTGTGCCGCCATCGAATCCGGCGATGAGCTGTTGTTGCTGGACTGTGGCCAGCTGTTCCCCGACGAATCGATGCCTGGCGCGGATTCCGTGCTGCCGGACCTGAGTTACCTGGAAGACAAGGGCGACAAGATCGTCGGTTGTATCACCACCCATGGCCACGAAGATCACATTGGTGCGTTGTCGCATGCGCTCAGGCGGTTCACCTTCCCGATATACGGCTCCGCGTTCACCATGGGGATGGTTCGGAACCGTCTGGATGAAGCCGGGGTGTTGGGGCGTACCGATCTGAGGGCGGTGGCCGACAACGAGGTCGTCGACATCGGTGGTTTTCGCTGCGAGTTCTTACCGGTTACCCACTCAGTGCCGAGTGGGCTCATTTCGGTGATCGGCACTCCTCAAGGTTTGATCCTGCACTCGAGCGACTTCAAGCTCGACCCGAGCCCAGTCGACGGCCGCGTGACCGACATGAATCGGATAGGTGAACTCGCCACCGAACCGGGAATCCGGTTGCTGCTCTGCGACTCGACCAACGCGGATGTGCCGGGGACCACCCAGTCCGAGTCTGAGATCGGGCCGGTTCTGCGACGGGTCTTCGAGGAGAACGAGGGTCGGAGAATCATCACCGCGTCGTTCTCGAGTCATATTCACCGCGTTCAACAGATCGCCGACGCTGCGCTCGCGTCGGGCCGCAAGATCGCGACGCTGGGTATGTCGATGAAGCGGAACGTCGCGCTAGCCCGCGAGCTCGGACTGCTCCGCATTCCCGATACCGAGTTCGTCGACCTCGAGGAGGTCGACGCCTTCGCTCCCGGGGAGGTGTGCATCATCTCCACCGGCTCGCAGGCTGAACCGAGGTCGGCGCTAGCTCTGGCGGCGACCAGCGACAGCCGCTGGATCAAGATCGGCGAAAACGACACCGTCGTCCTCTCTTCACACCCGGTCCCAGGGAACGAGGCACGCGTCTACCGGATGGTTGACGAGTTGGTGCGAAGGGGGGCGCGGGTGCGACACACGGGGCATCTTGGTTTGCACACCTCCGGGCACGGAAAACAAGAGGAGCTGGAGGCTCTCCATCGAGCGGCTTCCCCGCAATGGTTCGTGCCGGTTCACGGGGAGTTCCACCACCTTGTGGCCCATGTCGAGCTGGCAGAGGGGCTGGGGATGCCGCCGGACCACATGTTTCTGGCCACCGATGGCGACCAGATCGTCCTCTCCGACGAAGGTCTGCGGCTGGTGGAGGGTGTATCGCCGGGTGGATACACGTTCGTTGACGGCGACCTGACCGAGGACGACCACGATCTGTTTCGCGAACGTCTGATCCTGGGTGAAGAGGGCGTGGTTGTAGCGATGGCTACAGTTGACCTCAAGCGACAGCGACTCATCGGGCAAGTGTCGATCCAAAGTCGCGGGTGGTTGGGCGACGAACACTACGATGACCTGACCGACACGCTTCGCGCCGAGCTCCGCAGCGCGCTGTTGGGTCACCTCGATGAGTCGGATCCACTCGACATCGACGAGCTCGAGCGTCGGATTCGGCGCACGGTGGGTCAATTCGTGAGCTCGAATACGGGCAGGCGGCCGATGATCGTGCCGGTTGTCAACCCGGCCTGAGAGACCTCTTTCGTCGCCGGCGACCTAGGGCCTTCGTGGTCACGTTCCGCGCGCACGAGCACACTCAGTGAAGCTACGCCGTGGATGGTGGGGATGGTGTTAGCGTTGGTGCCACTGTGGTTACTAATGCGCCTGCTTCCAAGTCTCGTTCTGCCGCGCGCGGTTCCAAGCGCTCCTCGAAGGGTGGCACGTCCGGCAAGGGCACCGGCAAAACCAAACGATCCAAGAAGGCCGGGTCACCGGCGCGGAGCCGCCGGCTGACCAGGGCCGTGTCGACGGCATTCGCCGGCCGCCATGGTGACGTTTGGGGGATCGTCCTTTGCGCCGTGGGTTTGCTGGCCGCGCTGGGGTTGTACCTCGACCTGGCAGGCCCCGTCGGCGAGGGGTTCCGCGTAGCCTTCGGCGCGTTGTTCGGCTTGGCCCGGGTGTTGGCGCCGCCTGCCATCATCGCATTGGGAATAGCGCTCATCTTCGGCACCGGTGGTTCCGGGGACTCCGACAGCGACGATCCAGGTGCACCCACTGAGCGGTTGGCTCGATACACGATCGGCACCGTTCTGTTGTTCGTCGCCGTTGCCGGCGCACTTCACCTCGCTCGAGGTAAACCCAGTTGGGGCGACGACATCGACGAATTCATCGAGGCCGGTGGGCTGCTCGGGTATGCCGTTGGGGCACCGGTCGAGTTGCTGTTGTCGATCTGGGGAGCCGCCATCGCGCTGGCCGCGATTGCCGCCATCGGTGTTCTCTTGATCACCGGCATTTCGCTCGTCGAGGTTTCGAAGGGTCTTGTCGCGGTGGTTCGATCGTTGTTCCGAAGGATCGGGGGAGCACTGAACCTGGCCGAAGCCCCCGAGTCCGATGAGACAGATCCGGTCATCTCGATCAACGGAGGGTCCGTCTTCGATCAGGACGAGGCGGTGCTCGACCTGACCAGCGCCGAGAAGCCCACCCACGACCTCGCCGGACAAGCCGGCGACGCGAGCGACAGCGCTGGTGCCGCCACCGACAAGAAGACCCGAAAGGTGAAGGCCTCAGCTTCGAAACCCGTGGTGGCCGCGAACAATGATGCCGCGGTGGCCGGGGAACAACTGGAGATCGAGCTGGGCCCGGGTGCAAAGGGGTCGGTGTGGAAACTGCCGGCGCTGAAGATGCTCAATCGATCTGGTGCCCAAGATGTAAACCACCTGGTCGTCGAGGAGCGGGGACGCGTGCTGGAAAGGGCGCTGGCTGCTCACGGCGTCGAAACCCGGTTGGTGGGAATGGTCGTCGGCCCGACGGTGACCCGTTACGAGCTCGAGCTGGGACCCGGCGTCAAGGTGGCCCGGGTCACGAGCCTCAACAAGGACATCGCCTACGCCATGGCGTCGCCCGACGTCAGGATCCTGGCTCCGATTCCCGGGCGACAAGCCATTGGCGTAGAGGTGCCCAACACCGACCGCGCCGTCGTTGCTCTTGGCGACATCCTGGCGTCCGCCGAAGCCAAACGCGCAACGGGTGCCCTCGAAGTGGCGGTCGGTCGCGACATCAACGGCAAGTCGGTTCTGATGGACCTGGCGAAGATGCCCCACATCCTCATCGCCGGCGCAACCGGCGCCGGCAAGAGCTCGTGCATCAACTCGATAGTGACCTCAGTGCTCATGAGGACCACACCCGATCAGGTCAGGATGATCTTGATCGACCCGAAGATGGTCGAGATGAGCCAGTACGAGC
>JBPCTU010000103.1:0-7567 GCA_051011515.1 Acidimicrobiales bacterium | reverse complement strand
GTTTGGTTCCGTACCGGTCGCCCAGGAAGCCGGCGATGGGTATCACCACGACCAAGGCCAGGAAATAGCCGATAACGGCCCAATCCATTTCGGTGGCATCGACGCCGAACTCGTCGGCCAAGCTCGGGATGGCGATATTGACAACTGTCCCGTCGACGATCTGCATGAACAGACCGGCGATGTAGACCACCATCACTCGGTACTTGTATTCGTGCAGCACGGACATCAACCGCCGAACCTATCCGGACGATCGGGTTGGCGGACCGAGCGATCGACACCTCACTTCTGTTCGATAGCCGCCCCTGCGGTGAACTAGACAGAGCTGATGGATTTGGGAATTGATGGCAAACGAGCTTTGATCGCGGCATCCAGTGCAGGCCTTGGTCGTGAGACCGCCCGGTCTTTGCACGCGGCGGGGTGCGAGATCGTGGTGTCCGGTCGTACTCAGGACCGGCTCGACGATGCTGTGTCTGACATCGGCGGCGGAGTACCCATCGTGGCCGACCTGTCTTCGGTGGAAGGCGCGCTGGGATTGGTCGAGGCCGCCAACGACGCCTTGGGCGGCATCGACATCTTGGTCACCAACAACGGCGGGCCGCCGCCCGGGACGTTCGAGTCGACCGAGATCGAGGCCTACCAGGCCGCCCTGGACCTGAACCTGCTGTCGATGTTGGCCATGTGCAAGACGGCGATCCCCCCGATGCAGGAGCGGGGCTGGGGCCGGGTCCTGGCGATCACCTCGATCAGCGTTCGTCAGCCGATACCGACGTTGATCCTGTCCAATACTGCCCGGGCGGGCCTGACTGCTTTCTTGAAGACGACCGCTCTCGAGGTCGCCAAGGACGGTCTCACGGTCAACACGATCCAGCCCGGGTTACACGGGACCGACAGGTTGTTGGGCCTGTACGGCGCTGACCTCGATGGCATCGAGGCTGGACTCCCCACTAGGAGCGTTGGGACGGCCCGTGACTTCGGTGAGATCGCGGCCTTTCTCTGCTCGGATCAAGCGAAGTTCATCAACGGGGCGTCGATCCCCGTCGACGGTGGCGCGCACCTGGGCCTGCAGTAACGGCCAGCAGCCACCACTACTCGTAGTGATGCGGCTGCTGCTGGCCGGCTTCCATGTCCTCGATGGCGTTGACGACGTCCTGAATGGCAGCTTCCAGGTCGGCGACGGCTGTCTCCGGGCTCACCCCGAACTCGAGATCGTCCACGATTGTTTGCAAACGCCCAGATGACCGCCAGGCCACATGGCGCGCCCACTCGGTGTACAACGTCGCAGGGTCATCCACCCCGATCAGGTCACGCGACCGGCTCTGGTCATTCTTGTTGCGGTCCAGCGCCACGTAGGCGTTGACCATCGTGATTCTCTCCGCCTGCTCTGAGAGCTCGGCACCACGGTGGACCACCATGTTGCCGTGAAGGGCTATCACCGATCCAGGACCCGGAAAGTCCGGTGCCACGACCCGATCGGGCGGCGGCTTGAGCCCCTGCTCGGCCAGCTCGGCTGCTTCGTGTTTGGTTCCAAGGAAGTACTCGAACCGGCCCCCTGGAAGTGAGGCCGGGTCGCTCACCAGCATCACGTAATCGAGCGGGATGGTGTCGTGGTGCCACTTGTCGACCGGGGTGTTCGGCCGCTGGGTCGGCTCATAGTTCAGGTGTCCGAGATGCACCGGCATCGTGTGCGGCGCGACTGCGATTCCGTAGATGCGCGACATCGTCTCGGTGACGTCTTCGTTCAGGCAGAGATCTCGCAACCACCGGGAGCGGTAGCACCCGCCGCGAACTACGTTCTCGATGCGGTCCCCGGCTCGCTTGGCATGTTGCCTCAGGTGCCTCGCAATGTGCACCATCGTCTCGGCCCCCTCGTCGGACAGGACCCGAAACGGCGAGGATGCCGCGACCGGGGTAGCCGTCGGAGCAATTTCCCCCTCCGTGTACCCGAGGTCGGCGAGGTGAAGCACGGTTTCGGGCTCCTCGAGCGCGAGGTCTCGTGATGGGTCGAAGACGGGTTCATCCTCGAACCACTCGTAGCCCGGTGGGAGATCGCTCGGGAACGGTACAGCTGTTGGCATCGGCCGAGAATACGCCAATGCGAATGGTCGTTGGTCCGGGACCGCCTATCTGTGGGCCCCGTGTTCTCCGCGGGTCCTGCCGCGCCTGAGCAGTGTCCAGGGATTGGGCCATTCGCCTACGACGACCTCTACTAGCGATGGGCCCTCATGGGTCAGCGCTGCTTCGAGAGCGGGCCTGAGGGTTTCGGGAGAGTCCACCTGCCACGACTCGACGCCGAATGCCCGCGCCATCATCTGGAAGTCGGGGTTCTGAAGACTGCTCGCGATCATTCGATCCTCGCCGTAAGTGGTGCGCTGGATCCTGCGGACATTCCCGTACGCGCCGTCGTTGAACAGCAGGATGTTGCAGTTGATGTCGTGTTGGACTGCGGTCGCCAGTTCGGTCGCCGTGAAGAGGAAACCGCCGTCACCAACCAAACCGACTACTGGTCTGTCGGTCGCAGCCGAGGCACCGATGGCGACGGCTGTGGCCGCGCCAAGAGTGCCGGCTGCTCCAGACGACAGAAATGTGCGCGGCGCGAGGTGGTCATAGAACAAGTGCGCGGCGTAACCGATTTGTGTGACGTCCTCGACCAGCACTCCGTCGTCGGGCAGGACATCGCGTATGGCGGCGGTGTAGCTCCTTTGTGGTTCCAGGTATGCGGTCCGATCGGCGAAGCTCTCTCTCAGATGACTGAGGTCCGTCGCGGTGCGCGACGGGGTGCGATCAGCCAGCACGTTCACCAGCGCCGAGCAGGCGTCGTTGGCATCGGCGTTGATGGCGACGGTCGTGACGCCGTGACGGTCGACTTCCTCGGCGTCGATGTTGATCTGGATGATCCGGAGGTCGTCGTCGATCCCCCATGTGCCGAGCGGCCATTCGAGGCGAGTACCCACGCCAACAACGACGTCAACGTGGGGCCACATGTCGTAGGCCGAGCTGATTGGTATGAACTGCGGGTGCGAGGTGGGCACCACTCCATGACCCATTCGCCGTGTTGTGACCGGCGCTCCTGTCAGCTCGACCAGCTGCCGGACCGACTCGCCGGCCCCGTACGCGCCCGACCCGACGACGATCAGCGGGTTCGAGCTTTCTGCCAGGATCGAGGCGGCTTGGTCTACGGCCTCTTCGTCCAGGGCCGGACCAGTGTCGTCAGGAGCACCAACCGTCCCAGTGGCCGGCTTCCCCCAGACATCAACTGGTACCTCGAGACTGACGGGGCGGGGGACACCCGAATGCAGCGCGTCGATCGCTCGTTGGACTTCCGCCGCTGCCGAGTCGGGATCGTCGGCGACAACTGCGAGCTTGGTGAGCTGTCGCAGGATCGCGGTTTGGTCGGGCAGATCGTGCAACGTGCCGACCTCTTTGCCCCGAAGTTTGGCAAACACCTGGCCGACGATGGTCAGAACCCGCGCATATCCCCAGTAGGCGCTGGTCAATGCGGCGGACGCGTTCAACATGCCTGGCCCGGGAACGACGCAGCAGGCGGCCGGCCGGCCAGTGACTTGAGCGGCCCCCATGGCCATGTACGCCGCACCCTGCTCGTGGCGGGTCACGATCGGTCGGATGTCCGGAGCGTCCACCAGCGCATTGAAGAAATCGTCGTTCTGGACGCCGGGAATGCAGAACAGCGTGTCGATCTCGGATCGACGTAACCCTTCGATCACCAGCTGGGCGACGTTTTGAGGCATCGCTGCATCTTCGCCGATGGTTCGTCGGATAGCCATGTCTCCGGCATGTGACGCGTGCGGCCGTGCCGACAGACGAATGCTGGGACTTCGATTCCCCGCTACGGTCCGCTTCGATGGAGTTCGCGGCTCGTGTCTCGGAACTGGAGCACTCGCCTATCGGCGAGGCACACGCGCTCGTGCCGAAGCGGTCTGCTCACCACCCCCTACTCGATCTGTCCCAAGCGGCACCGTCGTTTCCGCCCCCGGGGGTGGTTGCGGAACGGATAGCGGAAGTTGCCTATGAGGCTGATGGCGCGCGATATGCACCACAAGTGGGGCTGACCGTGTTGCGTGATGCGTTCGCGGCCGACCTGAGTTCGGACTACCGGTCCAGCATCCACCAGGAGAACGTCCTCGTTACAGCGGGGTGCAACCAAGCGTTCTGTCTTGTTGCGTCAGCTTTGACGACGCCGGGTGACTCGGTCGTTCTCGTGTCGCCTCACTACTTCAACCACGACATGTGGCTGAACCTCGAGGGCGTCGAGGTCAGACACATGCGCTGCGGTGCGGACATGTTGCCCGATCCCGCCGATTTGCCTGAGTTGGTCGACGATGGAACTCGCGCGGTTGTGCTGGTCACACCGGGCAACCCCACAGGGGTCACCGTTCCGGCCGAGATCATTGCGGCTCTGGCTGATCAGTGTCGCTCGTTCGGATTGGTGCTCGTCATCGACGAGAAGTACAGGTCATATCGAGCCGATGCCGGCCCGGCTCACCACTTGTTCGAGATGCCGGATTGGGAAGATCACGTTGTCAGCCTGCACTCGTTCTCGAAGGACTTCGCGATACCCGGATATCGGGTCGGCGCGATTGTCGGCGGACCAGATCTGGTGGTCGAGGCATTGAAGATCCTCGACTGTGTGGCCATCTGTGCGCCTCGTATCGGTCAGGAAGCGGCTGCTGCCGGGCTTCTGCACGCCCAAGGCTGGCGCCGCGAGCAGGTTGTGCGTATCGCATCGCTCCAGCAGCGATTCGAGAAGGTGATGGCAGAGCGGCCAGGCGGATACGAGGTCGTCTCTGCAGGCGCCTACTTCGGATGGGTCCGGCACCCGTTCCCCAACATCCCTACTCCAGACGTCGTCGCCGGGCTGATCCTCGACAGGGATGTCCTGGTGATACCCGGCACCGCTTTCACGCCCGATGACAGCCAGATGTTGCGAATGAGTTTTGCGAATCTCTCGATAGACGAGCTCAACCAGTTGCCGGACCGCCTGGCGCCATGAGCGGCGAGTGGAGCTTCGAGAGCGACACGATGCTCGAGCGGATCGACGATGGTGTGTGGACATCCGAAATCAGTGACTCCTGGAACATCGGCGTGAACCCGAACGGTGGGTACCTTTCCGCGTTCGTGTTGCGGGCGATGAAGGAGGTGTCCGACCACCAAGACCCCGTATCCATGACAACTCACTACCTCAGGCCGGGTTCTGCAGGAGAACCTTGTCAGGTGCGCGTCGACGTGGTCAGGAGGGGGCGTTCGCTCACCACTTTGAGAGGCTCGCTCGTGCAGGACGGACGTCCTCGTCTCGAGATGTTGGCTGCGTTGGCGGATCTTTCGGCACCAGCCACAGGTGACACCGAACTCTCGGTCTCACCACCGACGATGCCGCCGCCCGAGGAGTGTGTGACGCGATCTGGAAGTGATCAGGGTGTCGAGCTTCCCATCAGCCAGCGCATCGAGACGAGGTTGCACCCCGATTATGGCCGTGGCGGCCAGGCGGGTGCGCCCGAGATGCTCGGCTGGATCCGGTTCACTGACGATCGTCCTCCCGATACCGCGGCCACGGCACTGTTCGCCGACGCCTTTCCGCCATCGTTGTTCGGGTTGCTCGGGTTCATCGGTTGGGTTCCCACCATCGAACTCACTGTCCACATCCGACGACGGCCATCTCCGGGGTGGATGCTCGGCTCGTTCCAGACAAACGACCTCCATCACTCGCGGATGATCGAGAGCGGGATGCTCTGGGACTCTGGAGGCCAGCTGGTGGCCCAGGCGCGACAGCTGGGAATGCTGTTGGTCCGATGAGCTCCGACCCGCGCGCCGTCGACGACCCGGATCTCTTGCGGTATCTGGACAGGATCGGGATCGAGGCCGTCCCCGAGGTGAGTCTGGAATCGCTGGAAGCCCTCCAGCGAGCGCACCTGAGCGCAGTGCCGTTCGAGAACTTGCACGTCTTCTGGGGTGTGGGTGTGATGACCGACTCTGATTGGTCGATCGACAAGATCGTTCGCCAAGGGCGAGGCGGTTGGTGCTTCGAGGCGAATGGTGCGTTCGCGACCTTATTGCGCTGGGTCGGGTTCGACGTGAAGCAGCTGGGGGCAGCGGTGCTGGTCGATGGGCCGAACTCGGTTATCGACCATCTCGCCATCGAGGTGATGCTCGATGAGCCATGGCTGGTGGATGTGGGCTTCGGCGACAGCTTCATCAGGCCGCTGGCTCTGAACGAACGTGGCCCCCAGGATGGAGGCGTGGGCACTTTCGAGCTGATTCCGAGCTCCCAGGGCCTCACTCTGACCGAGGAAGAGGACGGAGTTCCAGCCGCACGTTACCGATTCAAGCGGGTTCATCACCCCCTGTCCGACTTCGACGAGGCGTCGACCCGTCTACAGACCGATCAGACCGTGCATTTCACGCAGAAGCCGTTCGCTACTCGCTTGATTGATGGCGGTCCGGATCGCGTCACCTTGCTGCGGAACCGGTTGAAGCTGCGCCGCGACGGAGAATGGTCAGAGGAGCCGGTTCCAGAGGACGAGTGGGAACGTGTTCTCGAGGACTGGTTCTCGATGACGTTGCCAGCGGAGCCGATCTAGCTGTGGCAGTGTGATCGCATGGTTCTTACCAATGGTGAGCAGCTCCCGGAGATCTGGGGAACAGACCTGGAAGGCAACCCCCGGACCGCCAACGAGATGTTGGCCGGTTCGTGGGCGGCGCTCCTGGTATATCGGGGGGACTGGTGACCGTACTGTCGTCAGCAGTTGGTTGACTTCGACACCAGCGCCCGACTCTTCGGGCAGTCCGACATCACCGTCGTGGCGGCCTCGGTCGACAGCGTCGAGAGCACTGCCAAGCTCACGGAGGGGCTGAGGCTCGGGTTCGTCCAGATGCTCGCGGAACTGGATCCGAGCGAGGTCGCCGAGTCCACGGGTGCGTTCGTTCAGACCGGCGAGAGGAACTTCTTGCAGGCGACAGGGTTCGTGCTGGACCGGTCGGGAGCGATTTTGAACTCGGTCTACTCGAGTGGTCCCATCGGTCGATTCGTCGCCTCCGACGTGCTCAAGCGCGTCGCGTTCGAGGTGGCTCGCGAAAGCGGCGGCTAGGCCTTCAGTGCTTCGAGGGGCTCAACGAACTCGAGCCCTAACGCTTCGGCGACCGCGAGCTCCGTGACCTGGCCGTTCATGACGTTGAGGCCGTTGCGCACATGTTCGTCGCGGATCAACGCGCCATGGGGCCCGTCGGCGATGCGGATGACGAACGGCAACGTGGCGTTGTTGAGTGCGTAGGTAGAGGTCCGAGGTACACCGCCAGGCATGTTGGCGACGCAGTAGTGGACGACGCCGTCGACGAGGTATGTCGGGTCCTCGTGGGTCGTGGCCCGGCTGGTCTCGAACGCGCCGCCCTGGTCGATGGCCACGTCGACCAGTACCGAGCCTGGACGCATCCCGCGAACCATGTCCGCGGTGACGAGTCGGGGTGCCCTGGCGCCCTTTACGAGTACGGCCCCCACAACTAGGTCGGCGTCGAGGACTGTCGACTCCAGGGCGTCGGTGGTCGAGTAGAGCGTGGT
>JBPCTU010000102.1:0-5367 GCA_051011515.1 Acidimicrobiales bacterium | reverse complement strand
ATACAGATCGTTGAGGTCGGAGGTGGCGAAGCGACCACCGTCGAGCTGCACCATCGGGCGCAACTCTGGCGGAATTACCGGCACCACGTCGAGGATCATCGCTCGCGGGTCATTTATCCGACGACCGTGTTCGTCGCGGCGGTTGAACGCGGTGACGATCTTCAACCGCTTGATGGCCTTCTGTTTGCGCTGAGCGCTCAGCGGACGCTGCCCCTCGGGCGGCTCGATGAGCTCGCGCAGCTTGACCTCTTCTTCGTCGAAATCGAGCCGCTCGATGAGTTGTGCGATGGCGTCCGCTCCCATCCCACCTTCGAAGTACTCGCCATAGCGGTCTTCGAGTTCGCGCCACAACATCTCGTCTTCGATGATCTTGCGACCAAAGAGGTCCTTGAACTCCTCGAATGCTCGTTCGACGAGCTCGAGTTCGGCCTCGTACTGCTCACGGATGGCGACGAGGTCCTTCTCGGCTTGCTTGGCGCGAGCCTTCAGCTCGGCATCCTTGGAACCTTCGGCTTCGAGTTCGGCAAGCTCGGCCTCCAGGTCCTCGTGACGTTCGGCAAGACGAAGCTCGCGCTCCTTCTCTATCGCCTCTTTCTCCTCGAGCATTTCGGCCTCGAGGTTGGCGAGGTCTTCGTCACGCTTGTCCTCGTCGACCCAGGTCACCAGGCTCGCGGCGAAGTAGATGACCTTCTCGAGCTGTTTGGCCTTGAGCTCCTCGCGAGGCTCGGTACCCATCAGAAGGTATGCAAGCCACGACCGAGTGCCACGCAAGTACCAGATGTGCACCGCCGGCGCTGCCAGCTCGATGTGACCCATGCGTTCGCGACGGACCTTCGAGCGTGTGACCTCTACACCACAACGCTCACAAATGATCCCCTTGAAGCGGATCCTCTTGTACTTGCCACACGCGCACTCCCAGTCCTTCTGGGGGCCGAAGATTTTCTCGCAGAAGAGGCCGTCCTTCTCGGGCTTGAGTGTGCGGTAGTTGATGGTCTCGGGCTTCTTGACCTCGCCATTGGACCAAGTACGGATCGAGTCGGCTGTAGCCAAGCCAATTTTGAGCTGGTCGAAATCGTTGACATCGAGCATTGGGATCTCCTATCGGGCCTGGCGAGCGGCTTCGCGGGCGGCATCTTCTTCGTCGGACCCTCGCTCGGGCCTGCTCAGATCAATGCCGAGTTCCTCGGCGGTACGGAATACGTCTTCGTCGATCTCTCGCATCTCGATCTCGCGACCGGCCAGGTCGAGAACTTCGACGTTGAGACAAAGAGCCTGCATTTCCTTGATGAGAACCTTGAAGCTCTCCGGGATGCCGGGCTCGGGGATGTTGTCGCCCTTGACGATGGCCTCATAGACCTTGACGCGACCGAGCACGTCGTCGGACTTGATGGTGAGAAGCTCCTGAAGGCAGTAGGCGGCTCCGTAGGCCTCGAGCGCCCAGACCTCCATCTCTCCGAACCGCTGGCCACCGAACTGGGCCTTACCACCCAGGGGCTGTTGGGTGATCATCGAGTACGGGCCGGTTGAACGAGCGTGGATCTTGTCGTCCACGAGGTGCGCGAGCTTCAGGATGTACATGAAGCCAACCATCACGGGGTTGTCGAATTGCTCGCCCGTTCGGCCGTCGAACAACACTGCCTTGCCATCGGACCGGATCAGACGATCGCCGTCGGCTGACTCGGGGTTCAGATTCTCCAGAATCTGCTGAATCGTCGGATGTTTGCCTGACTGGGCAACTTCATCCCAGTGGGCCCCATCGAACACGGGCGTCGCGACAAGTGTCGACGGCTTCGTGGTGGGACGGGTCTTGCGTGCGGTGTTCGACACCGGGTCGTCGCCGACGGGGTCGCCGGCAATGTTCCAGCCCCAACGAGCCGCGTAACCCAAGTGAGCTTCGAGGACCTGCCCGATGTTCATTCGCGACGGAACACCCAACGGGTTCAACACGATGTCGACCGGAGTCCCGTCGGCAAGGAACGGCATGTCCTCGACCGGAAGGATCGTCGAGATGACGCCCTTGTTGCCGTGGCGGCCGGCGAGCTTGTCGCCAACACTGATCTTGCGCTTCTGGGCGACATATACCCGCACGAGCTGGTTGACGCCCGGGGGAAGTTCATGTTCATCGTCTCGGCTGAACACCTTGACGTCGATGACCTTGCCGGTCTCGCCATGAGGGACCTTGAGGGAGGTATCGCGAACCTCGCGGGCTTTCTCGCCGAAGATGGCGCGCAGCAACCGCTCTTCAGGTGTGAGCTCAGTCTCGCCCTTGGGCGTGACCTTCCCCACCAGAACGTCGCCGGGGCCCACCTCGGCACCGATGCGGATGATGCCGCGTTCGTCCAGATCGGCGAGGATCTCCTCGGAAAGGTTGGGAATGTCCCGGGTTATCTCCTCGGGCCCCAACTTGGTGTCACGCGCATCGATCTCGTGCTCGTGGATGTGGATCGACGTCAAGACGTCATCCCTGACAAGGCGCTCGCTCAGGATGACCGCGTCCTCGAAGTTGTATCCCTTCCAGGGCATGAACGCCACGAGCAGGTTCTTGCCCAGGGCCAGTTCGCCGTCGTCGGTTGAAGGACCGTCAGCGATGATGTCGCCTTTGTGGATCCGGTCACCTTCGACCACTCGGGGCTTCTGGTTGATGCAGGTGTCTTGGTTGGAGCGCTCGAACTTCAACAAGCGGTAGATGCGCTTGCCGAGTTTCTTGTATTCGACGGTGATCGAGGTCCCGTCGACGTCGGAGATGATGCCGTCGTCTTCGGCGATGATCATGTCGGCTGCGTCACGCGCAGCGCGACGCTCGATGCCGGTACCGATGTAGGGGGCCTCGGCTCGCACCAGCGGCACAGCTTGGCGCTGCATGTTCGCACCCATAAGCGCCCGGTTGGCGTCGTCGTGTTCCAAGAAGGGAATCAACGCCGTGGCCACCGAGACGATCTGGCGGGGAGAGACGTCCATGAGCTGGACTTCGTCGGGCGGGACCGAGGAGATTTCGGTGGTCGCACCGAAGAACACCTCTTGTTCGAGCTGAGCGCTCAGGCCCTGGAGTGTCGCCGCCTGAGGCGACCGGCGGACGAGCACGCGGGGGTTGATGAACTTGCCCTTGTCGTCGATCGGCGCGTTGGCCTGGGCGACGACATACTCCTCTTCTTCGTCGGCAGCCAGGTAGACGATCTCGTCGGTGACCTTGCCGTTCTTGACAATGCGGTAGGGCGACTCGATGAACCCGAAACTGTTCACACGGCCGTAGCTTGCCAGCGCGCCGATTAGCCCGATGTTGGGACCCTCAGGGGTCTCGATGGGACACATGCGGCCGTAGTGACTGAAGTGGACGTCGCGGACCTCGAAGCCGGCGCGTTCCCGAGAAAGACCTCCCGGGCCCAATGCGGAGAGCCGGCGCCGGTGTGTGAGCCCGGACAGCGGGTTCACCTGGTCCATGAACTGGGACAGCTGGGAGGTTCCGAAGAACTCCTTGATCGCCGCCACGACTGGGCGGATGTTGATGAGGGTCTGAGGCGTGATGGCCTCGACGTCCTGGGTGGTCATCCGCTCGCGAACGACTCTTTCCATACGCGAGAGCCCTATGCGTACCTGGTTCTGGATCAGCTCGCCGACGCTTCGGATCCGGCGATTGGCGAAGTGGTCCTGATCGTCGAGCCGATACCCAGGCTCGAACTTCATGAGGTGCAACAAGTATGTGCATGCGGCCAGAACTTCTGCCGGGGAGAGCACGGACTGGTCCGGGTCCGGACGCTCGAGGTCAAGGCCGAAAAGCTCTTCGAGCTTTTCGATCTCGGGACCGAGCTTGCGGTTGAGCTTGTACCGCCCCACTCGCGACAGGTCGTACCTACGACTCTCGAAGAAGGCGTTGCGGAAGTAGTTACGAGCCGACTCGACCGATGGCGGCTCACCGGGGCGCGCCCGCTTGTAGATCTCGAGAAGCGACTCTTCCTGGGTGAGCGCAACCTCTTTCTCGAGCTCCTTTTCGTACTGTGGCTCGAGGAAGCTGAAGTGCTTCACGAAGGCGGGAAGGAACCCTGGAGCGTTCTCCTCGTCGAAGCCCAGAGCGCGGATAAGGGTGAAGAGGCTCAGTCTCCGCTTACGAGCGATGCGGGTGCCAGCAGTCGGATCCTTGCCGGGCTTCTGCTCGACATCGAATTCGATCCATTCGCCGCGGTACGGGTGAATCGTGCCGGTTACGAGCTGGTGCTTGGCCAGGTTACGGAGCCGGTACCGCTCACCAGGCTGGAAGATGACGCCTGGAGACCGCACCAACTGGGATACGACAACACGCTCGGTGCCATTGATGACGAACGTTCCCTTGTCGGTCATCATGGGGAAGTCGCCCATGAACACGGTCTGTTCCTTGATCTCACCCGTGTTGGCGTTCATGAACCGAGCCCGCACGAAGATCGGCGCGGCGTAGGTCATGTCCTTTTCTTTGCACTCCTCGACGGAGAACTTCGGTGGGGGTCTCAGATCCTCATCGTTGGGATCGAACTCCAGCTCGAGCTGAAGCGTCTCGGAAAAATCCTTGATGGGGCTGATGTCGTTGAACGTGTTTGCCAGGCCCTCGTCGAGGAACCACTGGAAGGACTCACGCTGGATGGCGATGAGGTCCGGAAGCTCCAAGACATCGTCGAGGTTGGCGAAGGAATAGCGCTCACGAGTGCGAGACAAGGTCACTCCTCAGGAGGGAACGTTGGATGGGAGGACGAAGGACGCGCCGCCAGTCTCAGAAACTTTCGTGCTGTGACATTCAGTCGGGGCGAACGACGGGAGTTTTGGCTGTGCAGGCGCGCGACAAACCAGGAACCGATTGGTCGAAGTCAGACACACGGCGAGCACGGCCTGGCCAGTGTACGGCCAAATGACCGCTCGCGCAATCGTTGGGCAGGCGAAATGGACCGGGCCCATGCCTGGTGATCCCGAAGGGTAAACCCCTCGGGCCCCGCGGTCAAGCGTTAGCGGCTGTCAAGGGTCCTGTCGGACCATCGACTGGCTTGCCGTCTGAGCCGAGTCGGGCTCGGACCTCGACGGTGGCCAGAGGCCTAGCTGAGCTCGACGGTGGCTCCGGCGGCCTCGAGGGCCTCCTTCGCCTTCTCGGCGTCTTCCTTGGAAGCGCCTTCGAGGATTGGCTTGGGAGCGGACTCAACGAGTTCCTTGGCTTCTTTGAGCCCCAGGCTGGTGAGACCACGCACCTCTTTGATGACGTTGATCTTCTTGTCGCCGGCGCCCGTGAGGACCACGTCGAAACTGTCCTTTTCGGCCTCGTCGCCACCAGCAGCGTCTCCGCCGGCAGCTGGCGCCGCGGCCACCGCAGCAACAGGTGCTGCCGCCGTGACTCCGAACTTCTCTTCGAACTCG
>JBPCTU010000101.1:0-5335 GCA_051011515.1 Acidimicrobiales bacterium | reverse complement strand
CGTAGAGGGTGAGGTTGGCTGGTAGTACCGTCACGGTATGACCGATGACTCCTCCACACTGAACCGCTTCTCGTCGCGGATCACCCAACCTCCCAGCCAGGGCGCATCGCAGGCGATGCTCTACGCGGTCGGGTTGTCAGAATCCGACATGGACAAGGCGCAGGTCGGGATCGCTTCGTGCTGGTACGAAGGCAACCCTTGCAACATGCACCTCAACGACCTTGCCGCGCATGTCCACACGGGGGTAACCGACTCAGGGTTGATCGGCATGCGGTTCAACACGATCGGGGTATCCGACGGAATGTCCATGGGCACCGACGGGATGTCTTATTCGCTTCAGAGCCGTGATCTGATTGCAGATTCGGTGGAGACGGTGATGGGCGCGCAGTGGTACGACGCGCTGGTCGCGTTGCCCGGCTGCGACAAGAACATGCCTGGCGTCGTCATGGCGATGGGGCGCCTCGATCGGCCGGCCATCATGGTCTACGGGGGCACCATCAGGCCAGGGTGCGCAACGGTCGGGGGCGTCGAAGAAAAGCTGGATGTCGTGTCAGCGTTCCAGAGCTACGGGCAGTCGTTGGCCGGAACGATCACCGAAGACGAGAGACGGAGCATCGTCGCAAACTCCTGCCCTGGCGCCGGCGCGTGTGGCGGTATGTACACCGCCAACACGATGGCCAGCGCTATCGAGGCTCTTGGCCTGTCGTTGCCCTACTCGTCGTGTACGCCGGCCGAGGACCCGGCCAAGATCGCCGAGTGTGTGAGGGCTGGCGCGCTCACCAGGGAACTGCTCGCCGCCGACCTGACCCCCCGCAAGATCGTGACCCGGCAGTCACTCGAGAACGCCATGGTTCTCACCGTGGCCATGGGAGGCTCCACGAACGCCGTGCTTCACCTGATTGCCATCGCTCGCTCGTTCGATCTCGAGCTGACCATCGACGACTGGTTGGCCACCAGCGATCGGATTCCGCTGCTGGGCGACATGAAACCTTCAGGCCAGTACGTCATGGAGGAGCTGCATGCCGTCGGAGGCGTGCCCGCCGTCATGAAGTACCTCGTCGAACAGGACCTGATGGATGGTGATCAGTTGACGGTGACGGGCAAGAGCATCAACGACAACCTCAGCGATCTCGACGGCCTTGCAGCGGGCCAGGACATCGTGGCCGACCTCGACAACCCCATCAAAGCTCGCGGGCATATCTCGATTCTCAAGGGCAACCTTGCCCCCGGAGGCGCGGTGGGCAAAATCACCGGCAAGGAAGGGACACGGTTCGCCGGCCCCGCGCGGGTGTTCGACAGCGAGGAAGACATGTTGGCGGGTCTCGAGCAGGGGCGAATCAAGTCTGGCGACGTCATCGTCATCCGATTCGAGGGCCCGAAGGGTGGGCCCGGAATGCCGGAGATGTTGACTCCGACGAGTGCGTTGGCAGGAGCCGGATTCCTTGACGACGTAGCGCTGGTGACCGACGGCCGATTCTCGGGTGGGAGCCACGGCTTCATCATCGGACATGTCGTTCCAGAGGCTCAGGAGGGCGGCCCCATCGCGTTGGTCGAAGACGGAGACCCCATCACCATTGACGACGACACTCACGACATCATCGTCGATGTGGACGATGAAGTGTTGGCTGCACGACGCGATGCTTGGAGTGCGCCGGCCTACAAAACAGACAGCGGAACGTTGTGGAAGTACATCCGGTTGGTCGAGGACGCCAGCAATGGTTGCGTGACAGACGGCTGACTTTCGGCAGTCGCTGGGTCAGCGCCCGTTGGGGCGCACAAGAATCTTGACGTGTTCCTCGGGGTCGGCAAGATCTCTGAACGCGTCAGGCACGCCGTCGAGGTCGACCTGTCCTGTCACCAACGTCTCTCCCGAGATATCGCCTTCCGCCAGGTGAAGCAGTGACTGGTTGAAGTCCTCGGCCGTCCAGCCGAGCACGAACTTCACAGTCAACCTTTTGAAGATGCCGAGCATCGGGCGGAAACTGTCGTTTTCCATACACAGCCCGACGACGACGATCTCGCTGCGACTGGGAGCGCCGCACATGATGGTCTCGATCATTCCAGGGACTCCAACAGCGTCGAAGATGATTGGCGGCTCGTCTTCGCTACCGCCTCTTGCCCAACCTTCCACGGCCTGATCGAAACCGGCCTGGCGATCGGGCGCCTGGCCAGGGTCCAACGTGACGTGTGCGCCCATCGCAGTAGCCATTGCCCTGCGGGTGGCCGAGTAGTCCGACGAGATGATGGGCTCGACGCCTTTTATGCGCAGCGCTGCGATGACTGCGAGCCCGACGGGCCCGGCACCGATGACGATGGCGACACGACCTGGCCCCGCGTCGGACTCATTGACCGCGTGAAGGCCGACGGCCATCGGCTCAGTCAAGGCAGCCATTGCCGGATCTAGGCCATTGGGGACCGGCACCAGCGCCTCCGGATTAAGAAGCATCTGCTGGCTGTAGCCACCGGGATAGACGTTGTCGAACCCTGGCGTCACCGGAGTTCCATCAGGCAGGATCAGCGACGGTCTTGCTGCCATGACGGTCCCGGCTTTCATGTTCTCTACGCCGGGACCTGATTCAAGGACACGAACCGACATCTCGTGGCCCATGACCATGTCCTGGTCGGGATCGAAGTCGAACACCGACATTCCGATCTCGCGCGAGGTCTCGGCCAGAAGATGTGAATGGTCAACGGTGTGGAGATCGCTTCCGCAGATTCCACACGCGATGGTCTCGACGAGGACCTGGCCTTGGGCAGGCCGGAGCTCGTCGATGTCGTCGACGACGATCTGACCCCCTCGGAGAATCGCAGCGCGCATATGCGAAACCTAGTCTCGAGCGCGGTTTAGAGACAGGCTGAGCGCGCCAGACGCCACTTGCGAGGCAGCCAAATTCAGTCTGGGTCGAGTCCGTCCCAGGGGAGCTCGTGGTCCAGGTACTCGAGTGGGTCGAAGGGCAGCTTCGACAGATCCGCAGGCGGATTCGCAAGCGCCTCTGTCTGTGGCCGAACGTTGTCGATGCCGGTGAAGGGTACGCCGCGTTTCGTGGGGCGGTCCGGGTACTTCTTCTTCCAGATCTCGTGGCGCTTGCGCATCGCCGTGAATGAACTGCTAGTGGCCAGGAATGGCACAAGCGCGGGGTTTACCTCGCGGTGATCGTTGTAAAGGTCGTAGAACGCCGCGCCGGGCAGCCCCGGATGATCGCCGATCCAGACGCGCTTGAATCGCCCCTTGACGGAGGCGGCCAAGATGTTGCCGGTGTAGACGAAGTTGTAGTCGCGCCTTCCGTTGCCGTCGCCGTTCAGCAGCAGCGCTGTCTGATCGATTCCATCGATGACACGGTCGGTCGGGATGTTCTCGGTGGCCCCTGCGAGCCGCGCGAATGTTGTGAAGAGGTCGACCTCGTGAAACATGTCGCCGAAGATCGAACCTGCCTCGATCATGCCCGGCCACCACGCCAGGGCCGCAACCCTGATCCCGCCCTCCCAGTAGTCGCTCTTGCCGCCACGAAACACAGTCTCGGCCATGCCGAGCGCTGGAGGCGGGTCGTGGACCATGGGGCCGTTGTCGGCGTGCGCGACGATGACGGTGTTCTCGGCGATTCCAAGTTCTTCCAGCTCGTCCATCAGTTGGCCCATGAACGCGTCGACTCGGATGAAGCCCTCAGCGAGCAACCCGCGAGACACCGTTGCCTTCTGGGGGTTAGGGATGAACGCGGTGAGATTGGGCCAATACGCCGCATAGAACGGTCGGCCTTCCTCCGCGTTTTTGCGAATGAATGCCAACGTGCGCTTCTCGCACTCGGGATCGATGGCGTTGTAGTCCTCTAGGTTGCTCGACTTCCACTCGAGTGTTTCGCCGTCCTTGGTGCCCTCCATCGACATGATCCAGTCGGACGGACCAAACGTTGCATCCTTTTCGTAGGGATCGTCCGGCAACATTTGCTTGATGACACCCTGCACAGCGTTCGCGCCTTCCCCCATCGGGTTCCAAAGGCTCAACACCTGGTTGTAGGGCGTAAAGAGGGTCTCATCGAAACCCTGGTTGTGGGGGTAGCTTTCTTCGATGTCGCCGAGATGCCACTTGCCGTAGAAAGCCGTGGCGTAGCCGGCCTCGGACAGGACCTCGGCAGTGGTCACTTCCTCGCCTGCCAGCCCGGCCGCTTCGATCGGGAATGCAACGTTGTACATGCCGCTGCGTACCGCGTGGCGCCCGGTCAACACCGCCGCTCGACTAGGTGTGCATGCGGGCTCGGTGTAGTAGCGCGTGTAGAGCGCCCCTTCTGCAGCCATGCGGTTGCTCTGAGGCGTGTCGAAGCCGCGAATCTTGTTGAGCGCCGGAATCCCGGCATCGCCGAAGGCCATGTCGTCCCACATGACGTGGACGATGTTGGGTTTCTGGCCATGTTTGGCCTCGAGTTCGGCTAGCCGAGCGTCGAGTTCTTCGTCTTCGGCAGCCCACGCGTCGCCGTGCTGATCGAAAAGGATGTAGTACTCCGCATCGTGTACGACGGGACCGGGGTCTGCTTCAGGCATCGACTACTCCGCGCTAGAGGGATCCGCACAGCTGGTCTATCACGCGGTCCGAGGTCGACTCAAAGGGACGGAACTACCTGGGCCTGTTCAGAACATGGTCAGCAGAGGCTGGACGCTGGGAGGTGCACCCAACGTCGGGGAGCCTCAACGGCAGTTGGGGTCTCCCGCTCGTAGCAGGAACTGGTAGCGATCGATATCGCGCACAACGCAGAAGTCCTGCTCGATGATCGCGAGGGTGCTGGGCGACCGCAGCGCCATCATCTCGTTAGCGTCGGCTGCGAGTAGGAGTCTGGCGGGTGGATCAGCGAGCAGTTCCTCGTCGATGCGTTGCCAGTCTTGTTCGCGGACATAGAGGATCGGCCAAGTGAGTAGAGGCAAGTGGTGGTCTTGGCCGGCTACGAAGAGAAACGCCGGACTCGCAGAGATCGACCATGCGGCAGCATCGCTGCCTAGCTCGTCATTCCAATGTGCCCAGGCAAGGGCGTCGGCATAGGTGGGGTCAATATCGCTCCGAATGTTGTCACGGCCCTCGGCGGTGAGCCCGAAGTCGTTTCGTGCGAGCGTCGTGACCTTGTCGACCCCTTCGGTGGCCACCTGAGCGAACAACAGTAGGAGCACGACTGCGCAGCCGCCTAGAACAGCGCCGTCGCGGGGGCCTCTGTCGGAATCGAGTATGGCTTCCAACGCGAACCATCCGAGCAGGGTCATCGGAACAAGCCACAAGAAACCGTGGTATCGCCACCACTGCTGGACCAGGAACAGGGGGATTGCGATAACGCCCCAGGCGACCATGGCCATGCTC
>JBPCTU010000100.1:0-3121 GCA_051011515.1 Acidimicrobiales bacterium | reverse complement strand
CGTAAGGAATCGGCGAACCGGGCATCGAGTCCGGATCAGCCGGACCACTTCGCAACAGAGAGCGATCCAGCTCGAACACTTCGCAAGCGAGCTCAGCGAGTTCCATTCGGCTCATGGCGTCAGCTCCGCAAAGGTGAAAGATGCCGCCGACGTCCTCCAGCTCTCCTATTCGATGGATCAGCTCGCCGCACTCGCTGGCCAGGCTCGGCGTCGCGACCATGTTGATGTCATCTGCCTCCCAGACCGTGAAATTGCGGCCTTCAGAAAGCGCGTCGACGAGCGAACCGACGAAGTAACCAAAGCCGCAGTCCTGTGACCGGAGCGTCGCGGGGCGGGCCCAGTGCACACCGTTGACGCCTGAGACCCGGGCGACCGACCCCTGGCGGCAACGATTCAGAACCACCTGCTCCGACGCCACCTTCAACACCCCGTAGTAGTTGATCGGGTTCGGGGGAGTTGTTTCATCGGCACGCCGCTGAGTGCCATCGAAAACCCAATCGGTGGAGACCAGAATCAGCCTCGCGCCAATCTCGTTCGCGGCATCTGCCAATGTCTCGGTCGTACCGACATACGAGTCCCAGGCGAGCGACCTGTCGGCGTACAGCAGAGCGAAGTCATTGAGGATCATCGAGTGGACGATCACTTCGGGGCC
Source organism: Acidimicrobiales bacterium (assembly GCA_051011515.1). Lineage (GTDB taxonomy): Bacteria > Actinomycetota > Acidimicrobiia > Acidimicrobiales > UBA8592 > JBPCTU01. Next base: position 2,469 of record JBPCTU010000100.1, on the reverse strand, counting down.
GGCGTCGCGCACGCTCTGCCGGAGCCGGTCGGCGTCGAGCAAGTCGAGTCTTTCGACGGAGTAACCATGCGGGCCCTCAGGGACGAACCGGTTAACCGGGCAGTGAACTTCCTCGCCGTGGCGATCGACGAACACCTTGACGATGTTCGAACCGACAAACCCGGTGCCGCCTGTCACATAGGCCCGCACACGCCTCAACCAATCTCGCTGATCGGTACCGGTCGACTCTCACGCACCGACTTCCACGCTGCCAGGCCGATCACGAGAGGCGCACGGCCGTCGTTCATGGTGACCGGCGAAGGCGCCCCATCGCGCACCATCGACACAAATCCCGACCACTCGGCCAGATACGACGGGATGTAGCGCTCCAGAAAGAAGTAGGGGATGGTCGCGCCGCGCGAGCCTGACGCGTCACGCACGACTGTTGTGTTGGATCCGGGGTTGTCGGAGGCCGCAAGGCCGCCCGAACCAAACGCTTCGACTCTCTGGTCGTAGCCGTATACCGCCTGGCGGCTGTTGTCGATCGTGGTTACCGCGCCGTCCTCGTGGGTCAGGACCACCACCGCGGTGTCAAGGTCGCCGGCCTCGCCAATGGCCTCGTCGACCATGACTCCACCCGTGGCAAAAACCTCGACCACCTCGCTGCCGGTTACAAAACGAGCCATGTCGAAGTCGTGAATCGTCATGTCCAGGAATATCCCGCCGGACACCTCGATGTAGGAGATAGGTGGTGGTGCCGGATCCCTGCTGGTGATCCGGACCAGGTGCACATCGCCGATGTCTCCCGACTGGACGGCATCGCGGACTGCTCGATGGCTAAGGTCGAATCGACGGTTGAAACCCACCTGAACAGAAATACCCGCTTCCTCCACCGCCGTCAGGCCGCGATCGACCTCGACCAGGTCGAGCGAGAGTGGCTTCTCGATGAATACCGGTTTGGCCGCCCGCGCCGCGTCAACGAGTAGATCAATGTGGGTATCGGTGGAGGAACATATAGCGACCGCGTCGACGTAGGCGGCTTCAATGAGTTCCTGAGTGGACCCGGCTACAACAGCGTCGAGCTCGGCTCCGACCTCATCGGCCGCCTTCCGGTTCAAGTCATAAACCGCGGCGAGCGTTGCCCCTTCGACCTGCCGCTCGATCAACTCCGCGTGCATTCGCCCGATCCGACCGACACCAAGCACGCCGATACGCAGGTCGTTCATTCGCTCTCCTCGGAACCATCCCGATGAGATACCGCCTGCACCCGAACGTGGATCTGCCCGCCGACAATTTGGCAAGGATGGATGGCAAGCGGTTGAGTCGCCGGCTTCCGGGTTGGTTGACCGCTGCGGACGTCGAACCGGCCGTTGTGTTTCGGGCACTCGATGATGCAGTCCGACAGGAGCCCTTCAGCAAGATGGGCCTTGCCGTGAGTGCACAAGCCGTCACTCACGACTACCTCATCAGTGCCGAGTCGGTACACCGCGAACGTCTGGTCGTCGAGGTCAACCCTCCGGACGCCACCCACCGGGACCTCGGTTACAGCCCCAAAGTTGTGGTAGTCGCCAGCCTGCATCGAGGCGGGGACTATGGGGCCGGCGTCAACGGGCCTGCTGCCGGCAGAAGGGACGTCAGGGACAGCCCGGCCCTCGACTTCATAGCTGAGGTCAGTCTCCTGGTTTCCTAGGGCTCCGAGCAGCTCGCGATACGCCGCTCTGGTGTTGGGAAGAGCAGGAGGGAGTGAGTCCTTGATCTCTTCATGCAGAGCGGGGAGTGAGTAGTAGGGAACACCTGGGAAGATGTGATGTTCGATGTGGTAGTTCATGTTGGAGTAGAGCCACCGGAACACCGGGTTCATGTAGACGGTGCGAGTGTTCAGACGGTGATCGAGAACATCCTCTTGTAAGCCTGCGTGTTGGGTGATCCCGAAGAACACGACGAGCCAGGCTCCGTAGATGGTGGGTAAACCGACCAGCAGGATCGGGAGTGGCGTCCACAAGAGGACCGACAACGCCGCGGATATGAAGAGGATCACCAGGAAGATGCGGTTCTCCCACTTCAAACGAGGAAGCTCGCTCTCGGGAATGAAGTCGCGAGCGTCCGCGTCGATGTAACCAAATGCGTGCTGGGTCAGGCGCCACAACATCTTCGGGCCATTGACCACATCGCTGTAGGTGAGCGGGAGTCCGTTGACATCGGTCGGACGCGGAAAGACGATCTCGGCATCGCGGCCGACAATGATCGTGTCGGTGTGATGGCGATAGTGCGACCAGCGCCACATCGTTGGCTCTCGCCAGAGCATGAAGGACGCGATGTAATAGATCACCGTGTTCGCGCCGTTCGACCGAAACGCGGTGCCGTGGCCGCACTCATGCCACCGAGAGTCTGCTGCGCCGCCATAAAGCGCGCCGTAAACCAGGAGCAACGGGATCGAGTACCACTCGAACCAAGTCACAACGATGACGATGCCAAGGCCGATGATGAGAC
>JBPCTU010000099.1:0-3537 GCA_051011515.1 Acidimicrobiales bacterium | reverse complement strand
GTTGATGATGCGGTGATGTTCCTTGCTCGTCTGAGCGGTGGGGGCCTAGCGTCGTTCGAGGCGACCCGGCTCGCAACCGGTTACCACAACGCGAACCGCTTCGAGATCCATGGCGAACACGGGGCGCTCCGATTCGACTTCGAACGGATGAACGAGCTCGGCTACTACGACAATCGCGGCGATGGCGGCACCGCGGGTTGGGCGACCATTGATGTCACTCGGGGCGGCGATGGCCACCCCTACGCGGCGGCGTGGTGGCCCGACAGCCACGGCCTCGGTTACGAACACAGCTTCGTCAACCAGGCTGCGGACATCATGGCAATGGTCGGTGGAGGCTCACCTGTCGTGCCGATGCCAGACTTCGCCGACGCACTCCAGACACAACGCGTGCTGCACGCCGCAATCGAGTCTGCCCGCGAGCATTCCCCAGTTCGAATCGACCAGGTCTGACCAGGAGCAACGATGAGCAAACCATTCACACCCACCTACATGCCCGTTGGTGTCCTCACCGCAGCCCTTCAAGAGCTCACGCCGCGAGAACGGCGCGACCCTGACCCCGATCTGGCCATCGAAGAATGGTTGGAGTTCGCTGCCGAGTTGGGAGCAGACAGCATCGAGCTCTCCGCAGCCCTTCACCCCACGCTCGCAGACGTGCCGGCCGAGGCCATGTTGGACCCGGTCGCCAACACGCTCGATCTGCGCGACCCGTTCAGCTCAGAGCGAGCGAATCGAGTTCTCGGGGCCGTTGAAGCGACCGGAGTAGAGATCGCCGACCTGGCCTACTTCGACGACCTCCTCCACGAGGACAAAACGATTCGCCAGAAGAAGCAGGACTTCATGGTGGCAACGATGGACGCTGCGGTTCTGCTGGGCGCCCCGGCGGTATGTGGTTTCGTGGGCCGGGATCAGTCGAAGTCGATGGCCGAGAACCTCGTCGAGTTCGAGCAGAGTTTCATACCGCTGCTGCAAGCAGCGAAAGACCGAGGTCTTCAGTACCGGGTCGAGCAGTGCCCGATGCCTGGTTGGACACCAGGCGACAACTTCCACAACAACATCGCATACACGCCGGCCGCGTGGATCGCGCTGCACCAGATCTGCGAGCGACATGGTGTCGGCGACCAGTTCCGGATCCACTACGACCCGTCACACTCCGTCCTGATGGGTCAAGACACCCGATCGATGTTCCAGTATCTGAAAGACGAGGGTTATCCATTCCTCATCGCCGGCATGCACGTAAAAGGGCAGGTCGTCGACTCGAGGGGAGTCTCGGCCTGGGGTTACGGGGGCCAGACAATGAATCGGGGCGACTGGGTCGACGGTGAGGTTTCGAAGAACCCCGCCGACCTGGGCAACGCATGGCTCAAGCAGACTGTGCTCTGCGAACACGAGCTGCCCGGCACCGCCCGCCACGACCCACTCGCTTACCTGCAGAACCGGTCGGTGGACTGGTTGGATCACCAGCTTGCCGCCCGCGAACTGCTCGACATGGACTTCGCCACTACGCCGCTCATCGTCGAGCACGAGTACCCGGCCGCACGCGTCCAGGACAAAGACCTCTTGCAGCCCATCCTGAAGGGTTCGGTGGCGTTTACTCGCCACATCGACCAGGCGGCCGCCGACATGTTCTCGCTTCAGCAAGAGGTTCTCGCATCTCAGGGCATCCCAATACAGGGTGTTGGTCGAGAGGCATACAGGAGCTGACGATGAGCAGCGTCCTGGTAATCGGAACCTGCGACACCAAAGCCACCGAACTCGAGTACATCAAAGCTGTCATCGAGTCCCGTGGGGTCGCAGCCACCCTGGTCGACGTTGGCACCTCCGGACACGACTCCCCCGGGGACATCACTCCCGAGGCGGTAGCCCAGTTTCATCCGGACGGACCTGAGGCCGTTAAGTCCGATGACAGGGGAGAGGCCGTCACCGCGATGGCCCAGGCTCTCGTTCACTACGTCGGACAGCACGCCGATCAGATCGCCGGGATCATCGGGGCCGGTGGTTCGGGAGGCACGGCGCTGGTGACGCCGGCAATGCGAAGTCTGCCGGTAGGCACGCCGAAGTTCATGGTGTCAACGGTCGCGTCCGCCAACGTTGCGCCTTACGTGGGGCCTGCCGACATCGCCATGATGTACTCGGTCACCGACGTCGCCGGGCTCAACCGCATCTCGCGGCTGGTCCTGGGCAACGCCGCCAACGCGATCGCCGGCATGGCAGCAAACCCGGTGCCGGTGAGCGAGACCGACTTGCCCGCTCTGGGCCTGACAATGTTCGGGGTCACTACGCCCCTGGTAACGAGGTTGGTCGAAGAGCTCTCTGACCGTTACGACCCGCTGGTTTTCCATGCCACCGGCACGGGTGGTCAGTCGATGGAGAAGCTCGTTGACTCCGGCATGATCCGGGCAGTACTCGACATGACCACGACGGAGGTCGCCGACTTGGTGGTTGGTGGTGTTTTTTCGGCCGGGTCGGACCGGATCGGGTCGATCGCCCGCACGGGTGTCCCCTATGTCGGGTCAGTGGGCGCTCTCGACATGGTGAACTTTGGGGGACTGGAGACGGTCCCTTCGGAATTCGCTGATCGGAATCTGCATGTCCACAACGAGCAGGTGACGCTCATGCGAACCACCCCAGCAGAGAACGTGGCGATGGGTGAGTTCATCGCCGAGAAACTCAATGCCTGCCAGGGCCCCGTTCGATTTCTCCTCCCGGAGGGTGGGGTCTCGCTGATCGACGCACCTGGCCAACCATTCCATGACCCGGAGGCCAACGAGGCGCTGTTCACGGCCCTCGAGACCAACGTCGAGCAGACGAGCGATCGAGTGTTGACGAGGGTGCCTCACAACATCAACGACGAAGGTTTCGTCGCGGCGACGCTGGCCGCTTTCGCCGAGGTTGCGGAAGGAACGAACAATGGCTGAGTCGCGCTCCGAGATCATGTCTCGCTTCAACGAGATGGTGGACCGACGTGAACCCATAGTTGGTGGTGGCGCCGGTACTGGTCTGTCGGCGAAGTGGGAGGAGGCAGGCGGGATCGACCTCATCGTGATCTACAACTCGGGCCGATACCGCATGGCCGGCCGAGGTTCGCTGGCTGGGCTCATGGCGTACGGGAACGCCAACGAAATCGTGGTCGAGATGGCCGAAGAGGTGTTACCCGTCGTCAACCACACTCCGGTGCTCGCCGGAGTGAACGGCACCGACCCCTTCTACCGCCCGGAGATCTTTCTTCCAGAGCTGAGACGGCTCGGATTCGCCGGCGTTCAGAACTTCCCTACCGTGGGACTGATCGATGGTCTCTTCAGGCAGAACCTGGAAGAGACCGGAATGGGCTACGGGCCCGAGGTCGAGATGATCCGCGTCGCCGCCGGCCTCGACATGTTGACCACCCCATATGTGTTCAGTGAAGAAGACGCGGTTGCAATGACCGAAGCCGGCGCCGACATCGTCGTTTGTCACATGGGACTCACGACCGGCGGCAGCATCGGTGCCGAGACGGCGCTTACTCTCGACGATTGCGTGGCCCGCGTCGATGCCTGGGCC
>JBPCTU010000098.1:0-10429 GCA_051011515.1 Acidimicrobiales bacterium | reverse complement strand
GGCCGAGGCCGCCGAACTCCATCGCCGCGTCGGCACCGAGCACCATCCCTGCAGCCGCGCCTTCTTCACCGCCGAGCACCGCACCTGCACCGAGGCCGACAAGGGCTCCGGCCGCGGCCCGCAGGTCTTCGCGTTCGTCTTCTTCGAGATCACTTGCACGGAAGGCGAGCGCCGAGTCTTCGCTCTCTTTCAACAGGAATCTGGCGTCGATCAGTCGGATTGTCCCCGCATCGCTGAGGGCAGCTAGCTCAGCGGCAACACCGCCGGTTGCCTGGAAGTCCTCGAATCCGAGGATGAAGATCTGAAGTGGTCCCATGGCGCTGTTTGCCTCTCTTGGTGATTGTGAGAACCGCTTGCGCTGCATATGGCGCTAGAGGTCTGCTCGGCTTGATCGGGTTCAGCTGACCCCGATGTCCCGAGTGTCGCGTGACTGCCGCAACTAGAGAAGGTGGGACCAGGCTTTCACCCGGGTGACCGGTGCAACTGAGCCAAGCTGCCGGTGGGGATAGTTCGGGCGAGCAGCCGTCTGCTTCCAACTTTTGATCGATCAACTGCTAACGCAGTTGCCGGGTCAGAGATCACGGCTCTCCCCCACCGCGGGCCCCGCCCGACCTTCGGCTTCAGAGCTCGACATCGTCGATATCGGAAGCTTGGACATCTCGGATCGACCACCCTGAGGGACGGCGATCGCATCCTCCGGGACTAGTTGTTCGTTTCGGCAACCGCCGGTCCAGCGCCCGAGGGACCGCCGTCATCGACTTCTGGCTCCTCGAGTTCGGCGCCCCACCGATCGCCCATCCACGAGCCGATGACTGGTGAGACAACGATCTGCATGAACAGGATCGCGGTGACAGCCCCGAGGATCGCAGGGTCGTTGTCGAATGCAATAGCGACGGCCGCAAATGAGGGCCCTGAGTTGCTGCCGGGCTGAATCATCGATGTCGCCGCCTTCGTCTCGTAGTTGCCGCTGGACACGAAGAACCCGAGGGCGATCATGATCAAGGTGAAGGCGATGCCGGCAAGGAGAACTCGATCACCGATGAGGTCAACGATCATGCGCCAGCTACCCAACAACGCGAAAACGACTACAGCCAGGAAGGAAGGACCGATGATCTTCTGGGCGGTTCCGTTCCACTCCAAGGCGGCCTTCTCGTTCCAGTACCGGATCAGAAGGCCAACGGCGAATGGCAGGACCTGCAAGAAGACGATCGTCTTCAGCAGGTCAGCAACGGGGAGCGAGACGCCCTCGCCAAGATCCGCTGCTTCGAGGATCCCGTTGGCGGTTGGAGCGAACGTGAACGACCCGATGACGGCAAGCAGGACCTGAAACACGGCTCCGGTCGTGACATCACCTCTCGCTCCCATGACGAACTTGACCCCGAGCGGAGCGCCCGGAACCACTGCCAGGAGGATCATCGCGATGTACGCCGGCGTATCGAGACTGAACAGCTCGGCGAGACCCCAGCCGACGAGGGGTCTGAGCACGAGACCAGTGGCGAGCACCATCAGAACGAGCCCTACCCGACTCAGGACTGAGCCGATCGCATGGAAGGTGGTAGTGAATCCTGCAGACACCATGGTGGCGACGATCATCACCACCAGGAAGATGTTGAAGAGTGCGCCTATCAGCTCGGCCGCTTCCATTGGAGTCTCCTTGTTCAGGAACCGCGAACCCACACGCGTTCAGCGGGGTCTCTTGGGTCGTCTTTCGTAACGTAAGCCGAGGAGCGTTCCGGGGAACAGAGGCCAGAGCGGTTTCACCCGGGTGAAGCACCCCACGGCTATTCACGACTTGAACCGGTCGTGCGAGCATCGCCACATGGCCAATCAACCCAACATCGTCTTCATGCTCGCGGACAACGTCGGCTGGGGGGACCTGAGCTGCTACGGGAATCTCAATCCCACGCCGCGGCTTGACCGGCTCGCGTCCGAGGGCATCCGTTTCACCAACTTCAACACCGAAGCACAATGCACTCCGACGCGAAGCGCCCTCATGACCGGACGGATGCCAGTCCGCTCTGGCACTTTCACGGTTCCGCTCGGTGGTTCAGCGCCCTATGGCCTCTGCCCTTGGGAATACACGATGGCCGAGCTGTTCTCTGATGCGGGATACGCGACTGGCATGTTCGGCAAGTGGCACCTGGGCAAGACCGAGGACCGAATCCCTACCGCTCAGGGGTTTGACGAGTGGTGGGGAATCAGCGAGTCCTCCGATGAGGCTGGGTGGACGGCCCATCCGATGTATCCGGACTTCCTCCCCCGCCCGAAGATCAAGCAGGCCGTCAAGGGCCAGCCCTACGAGGAGGTCGACGACTTCAACCTCGACACCCGGCCTTTCATGGACGAAATGATCACCGACAAGACGATCGATTTCATCCGCCGGAAACACACCGAAGGGGGCCCGTTCTACGCGTATGTCGGTTTCACGCAAGTCCACCCGCCCGTGATTCCCCACCCCGACTTCGAAGACGCTACGGCCAGTCCACACGGCGGCCCCAAGGCCATGGCCGAGCTAGACCATCGCGCGGGACAGATTCTCGATGTCATTGACGAACTAGGGCTTGCTAAAGACACCATTGTGGCCTGGGTCAGCGACAACGGGAGCGGTGCAACCGCTGGCGAGTCATTCGGATCGGGCGGCTTCTGGAAGGGCTGTTTCGGCGGTGGCTGGGAGGGCTCATATCGGACGCCTGCGATGATTCGTTGGCCAGGCAAGATTCCGGCCGGGGTGGTCACCGACGAGATGGTCGCCGCGCTCGACTGGTTCCCGACGCTGGCTGGCCTCGCTGGGCTCTCAGACAAGGTGCCAGAGGATCGACCCATCGACGGCATGGACATGTCCGGCTTCATGCAGGGCGACTCAGACACCTCAGGCCGCGACCTCTACCTGTACATGGGAGTAGACGCCGAGCCGATCTCGGCGAAGTGGAAGAACTTCAAGGTGCACTTCCGCCACACCGAGGAGTATTCGTGGACCGCTCCCTACATCAAACGGCAGGTCCCGATGGTGATGGATCTGATCAACGACCCACACGAGGAGATCGACCTGATGGACGCTGAGCTCACCTACGCGTGGGTCATCGGGCTCGCATCGCAACCATTGTTGGAGCTAGCGATGAGCGCTGCTCAGTTCCGTCACATCGAACCCGGCGAGGACTTCGCGGGCTACTGAGACTTGCCGGCCACTGATGGACAACAAGTCGTCGTCGGCGTCGACATCACCGCAATCTCAGAGCGTGCCTGGGTGGATCACGCGGGTCAGCCGGGTGAGCTGGGCGTTTCTGGGCTTCGTGGGCGCAGTAGCAGTCCTGGTGTTGAGCCTCGCGGCGCTACGAGAGATAGTTATCCCCTTCATCCTGAGTGGCGTCGTGGCAGTGTGGTTCGCACCTCTTGTCGGGAGGCTCGCTAGAAAGGGTGTCCCGAGAGCCCTCGGCTCGGTCATTGCGATGGCCTTGATCGTTGGGATCTGCTTGGCATCCATCGCCGTGATCGTGATCGGACTCGTCGACCAAGCTGACGAGCTACAGGTTCGCTTCGATGAGGCAGTGGCTGAGGTTAGGGAGCTGCTCGACCAGCCGAACGCGAACGACCTTGTCGACGACCTTCGCTCTGGCGTCGAAGACGCCGGCCCCAGCGTGCGGGACGGCGCAGCTAGCCACGTCTCGACCTTTCTCGATTCCGCCGCCGGCTTCGCCTCGGGCTTGGTTCTAGGTCTCGTGCTCCTCTACTACCTGTTCAAGGACGGCCCAGAAATCGTGTCCTGGGCCGCCAAGGGTCGAACACCGAGCGCGACCTCACAGAACGAGCGGATCTTCAATGAGGCAGGGGCGAGTATCCGTTCCTACTTCAAAGGCCGGACAGCCCTGGCCGCTGTTCAAGGCATCGCCATAGCCGTGGTCGTCTGGCTCATGGGGGTCCCACTGCCAGGGGCGATCGGAATCGTCAACTTCATCGGGGCGTACATTCCCTACCTGGGCGCATTCGTCGGTGGCGCGTTCGCTGTGCTCATGGCGCTCTCGGTTGGCGGCCCCGCACTCGCCCTGGCGACCCTGGCTGTAGTCCTCTTCGTCAACCTTGCCCTCGAGAACATGCTCGAACCGAAGCTCGTCGGTAGCTCCCTGAACCTCCATCCCATCGCCGTGCTGTTGGCCACCGTCGCTGGCGGGGCCATAGCCGGCATCGTTGGGCTGATCCTGGCCGCACCTGCAGTCGCCATCGGCCGGAACCTGTACCACGAGCTCGAGGCGTCGGGCTTCTTCGGCCCTCAGGCTCAGGGGGAGTCCGAATCCTCACCCGTCGATTCAACCGCTTGAGGGGAGTCTTCCAAGAGCCCCAACTCGAGGCCGCGCTCTACGGCCTCGGAGCGGCTGGACACGCCCAGACTTCTATAGACACCGCTCAGATAAGTCTTGATGGTGTTTCGCGAGAGGAACAGCTCCTGTCCTATCTCCCTGTTCGTCAGCCCAGTCGGTAGAAGCTGGAGAACCGCGAGTTCTCGGTCGGTGAGTTCCTCATCCCCCACCTGGCTGTCTGAGTCCACCCGCAGCGGCAACCCGGAACGCAGCTCGGCGAGTTTGTCGCTCAGTGCTCCCGTGTCATCAACTGTTGCGTCGATGCCGTCGGCGAGCTCCAGGTGCCTCCGCGCAGCATCAGTGTCGTCCAACGCCAAGGCGACTCCTGCGAGAAGTAGAGCGGCGTGCATCACATCCATCGGCAACCCGAGGTCTACGTACGAGAGTGGCCGGTCGGCTGCCGCCAAGAGTGAGGCGGCCTGTGTGCGATCGCCCTGCGCGAGAGCAACAGAAGCCGCTGTGCCAAATGTGGTTGCGGCCTGCACCAGGTCCTCGAGCCCGGCTTCGGCTATTAGGCGGCATGCTTCGCTCGCCTCTCGTTCAGCGGCGCCAATATCGTTGTTGTCGAGATGCACGAGGGCCAGCTCAGCCAACGCATAGACCCTCAATCCCAAATCCTCGGCGGAACTTGCCTCCTCGAGGAACGGTTTGGCCAACTTGGGCTCTCCTCTCATCACTCTGGCTAGCCCGATGATCAGTGCCGCCAGCTGCCGCCATGGAGTCCCTGGCGGCTCCAGTTCGTAGGCTGTCAGCCCGTCGGCAAGGGCTTCATCCAGTCCATGCAAAGCCAAGCTGCCTCTGGCGAGGGCCAGGGACGACATCGTGCTCACAGTGCCGTCCGGTGGGACGCCGTCGTACTCGCTTTGTGTTGCGGCCAAGAGGCAACGCCGCGCACCGCGCAACTCACCACTCAGACCATCGATGAACGCGGATGCGATCGCGAGTGGCTGATGTTTCGTCATCTCCTCGGCATCAAAGAGATCAATCAGGTCTCGCGCGGTGCGGAGCCTGCCGGTGTTGACCAGGTGCCACCAGTTCTCACAAACCAGATCGGCCGCTTCACGAACGCGTTCCGCGGCGAGACCATGCGAGATGGCCTCACTCAGATGGCTCTCCGCCCGCAACCACTCAAACGCCCGGCCATGGGCGGTTCGCACAGACTCGGGATCTCGCTCACTCAGCCGCGCCACCAGCAGATCTGCGAACAGATGGTGATACCGATACCAATGACCCACGCGATCGAGCGGGATGATGAAGGCGTTCGTCGCCTCCAGTCGCCGGATCCGGTCCGCGCTATCGTTTCGCCCTGTCACTACATCGCAGAGCTCACCCGATAGCTCCTCCAACATCGAAGTCTCGATCATGAATACCGCGTCGTCGGCCGAAACGCGATCAAGAACTTCTGTGACCAGGTAGTCAGCTACCAATCGGTCAGTGCCACAGAATCCGCCCACGAACGCATCTTCGTCTGCCGTTCGGTTCAAGGCCATCCCCGCGAGCTGCAATCCTGCCGGCCACCCCTCGGTCCGGTCGACAAGAGCGTCGATCACAGATGACGAGACACTGACCCCAAGGCCCTCGAACATTAGTCGTGCGTCCTCTGCCGTCAGAGCGAGGTCGGGAGCTCCAACCTCAACCAGGTTGCCCTGCACCCTGAGCCGAGCGAGCGGGATCGTCGTGGAATGCCGAGATGAGAAGCTGACGCGACTGGCGCCTGGCAAGTGCGTAACCAGCTTGTGGAGCGAGCGACGCGAGGTGATCGTAGATACTCGGTGGACATCGTCGATGAAGACATGAATGGGCGGCTCAACCGTCGCCAGCTCATTCGTCACTGCCACCACAGTCTCATCAACTACGGCACTACCAGCTATCGCTAGACGATGGCGATACCCGTCGCCGAATTCCGGCGCCATGCCTCTGATGGCTTCGATGAGACCCCACCACAACACAACCGGGTCGTCGTCATCCTCCTCTGCGCTGTACCACACCGCGCACGATGCGGCCGCATGTAACTGCGACATGAAAGTTGATTTGCCCGAACCTGCGGGACCGATGATCGCTGTGACCGGACAGCTGGAACTCAGCACCCGGTCGACGATGTCCTGACGGAGTACGGCCTCCCGTCGGATCCGAGGCGGCACAAGCTTGCTATGCGCGACGAGAGGCGGAGGCTCCCGTGGAACATCTGTTGTGTGCACGTCGACCACGCCGTCGCCTCCCCGACCGGCTTCGGTGACTGAACGCTACTGGCATAGCCCAACCAGAGGAAATGCGCCTCTAGTCGAGCCATGACCCCCAACAGGTCGAGTAGCGGGTCGAAACATGCCGCTGCGTGCCGTCGTCGCTCATGGACTCCAGCTCCCGGAACCTCTCAGAGATCGCGAACAGGGCAGCAGCTGCACTGCAGCGCTAGGGCACACCGATCGCGTTCAGCCGGGCAACGGCTGCGGTACCAGCACCTGCCCAAGAAGGCCGACCTGTCACTGCCCAGCCAACGCGAGCTCGACAACATCGCCCGCTCGCTCAACACCAGGCCTCGACAAACACTGGGCTGGATGACACCATCCAAAGCCTTCGCCAACACCGTTGCAATGACCGCCTGAGGACACCGACCCTATGGGACAGCCCAAGAGTGGGGTCGGGAGGGCTTCGCTAGGGTCGTTTGAGTGCGCGGCGGACGGTGTCGGGGTGCACTCCGAATAGCGCTGCGATCGAGGCGTAGGAGTGGCCCTGTTGTCGTCGACTGAGCGCGTCCAGGAGATCGGAGTCGTCCCGCGCTGCCTGGGTCCCTCGTAGGGGTACGCCGTGACGCTTGAGGTGCTCGTAGGTCGTTGTTTGATGGATCCCGTACTTGGCGGCGATCTGTCGAACCGACCTTCCATGGCGGTAGTCGGCGATGACGGCGGCGACCTCGTGGTCGTTGAGCCTCCTTTGGTGCTGCCCGGGCTCACGTTTTGTCGGTGGTTCGTCTGGCCGATGTTGACGCACAGTGGTCAGAAAAGTTGTTTCCCCTGGTAGGAGGGGGTTCGAAAGCTGTCCTATAAGGACTCATTTCCCCAGGTCAGAGGCTGTCTGTCGGTTTCGTAGGGCAGCAGCGTTCGCGTTTCGGGGCGCATGGGGAGCCAAAAGGGGACCCAACGTCACCGCAAACCGGCCCGCGGTGTACACAAACCACGTAGCGATAGACAGGACTCGTGTTCACATGGCTGTCCGCAACTCAGGTCGAGGACACGGTTGGTGACGTCAAACGCGCGACCCATCTCGGCCATGGTCACCCCGAGGACCGCTCCGGCCTCAGATACCGACTGCAATCCCCCTGCGGCTCGAGGCTCCTTCTCGAAGCAACTCGTCGAACCGGCCCTGGCCGAGGACAGCAAGACATGCGTCCCTGGCCTCAGCCACGATCGGTCGTTCGGAGGAAGTGAGTTGCAGGCTGAGCTCGCGAGCACGAGCCTCGGCGAACCCGAAGAGTCGAGCCGCGAGTGCCGAGTCGCCCATCTGCTGGGCCGCGGCGCCGCGGAGCGCCGCGAACCCGACCTGAGACGGAACTCCCCACTCCGCCACGGCGAACGAGGCTCCAGCGTGATCCAGCCACCGCAGTGCCTCAGCCGCTCGGTTGCGGGACAGCTCGACTCCAGCGAGGACCAGATCGCGGCGACGCTCGTGGTAGTCCCAGTCTTCCATGTAAACGGTGGTCAGCAACTCGACCGCCTCGTCGTGACGACCGGTGGCGCCGAGGGCCTCGCCGTACAAAGCTACGAAGTGCTGACTATCGACGGGGTGGCCCCAGAGACTGCTCTCCTCTCGCGAGCCGACGCCACCCGAGGAAGCAGTGCCCTCGACAACAGCGATCGCCTCGTCCCACCGGCCGGCGCGAGCTGCGACCGCGGCCCTGACCTTGATGACGGTCGGATGACTGGCTCCAAAGGTGGCTTCGAGCTCGTCCAGGTCGCTGAGCACCTGCTCACCGCCTGCTAGTTCACCGAGCACCCAGGACAGCTCCACCCGGTTGTTGAGACAGCCAAGCCACAGACTGGGGTCGACGGCCGCCAGCTGAGGTGCTGCTTCGCGTAGCAGGGCATCGCCGCGCGCGGGATCGCTGTCCATGAGCAGCGTGCCGACAACGGTCAGGAGCCTTCCCTTTACGAGCGGCTCGTGAGCTTCCTGTGCCGCGGCCTCGATCCGAGGAAGCAACCTGTCGATCACTCCTCGGTCATCCACGTTCATCGCTTCCACGCACGCGTCGGCCGCAGCCAGGACCGTGCCCGCAGAGCTGTCATCTCCGACGTGCTCGAGTCCGACGACCAGCCATCTGAGAGCCTCTCGGTTCATCCCTCGGAACGAGAAGTAAGAGCGGATCTGCCGGGCCAGGTCGAGGGCCAATGCAGCGTGCCCGTGCTGGCAAGACCACGCCATCGCGGAGCGAAAGTTGGCCAGCTCCCGGTCACCGATCTGCATCACGCTCTCGTGCTCTTTGAGATCTCGGGCGTCCATACCGGCGGCGACCGACCGATAGTGTCGTGCGTGACGCAACCGGACCCGGGCCTCTTCGTCGGGGGTCAGGGTGTCGGCCGCATACTGACGCACGGTCTCGAGGAGGCTGTACCTCGGGTCGCCCTCGGCGTCGTCGAACACCACCAAGGACGCCGCGATCAGGCCGGCGAGCCGATCCATCACGTCGAGGTCGGTTTCATCAGACCCGACACCGACTGCGGTCGCAGCCTCGAGCGTGAACCCACCCGAGAACACCGAGAGACCGGCGAGGAGGGTGCGCTCCTCGCCGCCGAGCAGGTCATGGCTCCAGTCCATGGTCGCAAGTAGGGTCCAGTGCCGCTCGTCGGGCCCGATCGATGACGTCAGCAGGCGGAAGCGGTCATCAAGATGTTCCTCGATCTGGCCGACCGAGATGGCGCCAAGGCGCGCCGCGGCGAGCTCGATCGCGAGCGGGATGCCGTCGAGACGCTCGCAGATGCGACGAACATGGGCCTCGTTGGCGTCGGCGAGCATGAAATCGGGCCGGACCAACGTGGCGCGGTCGCCGAACAGCTCCACTGCGGTCGTCGACGGGTCAAGGGGATGCACCGTCCGCGCCACCTCACCCTCGATGCCGAGCGGCTGGCGGCTCGTGGCCAGCACCCGCATGTCCGGGGCCGCCTGAAGGAGCCGCCGAACCAAATCGCTCACCTCGACGAGTAGATGCTCGCAGTTGTCAACGACGAGGAGGAGCTCTTGGGAGCTGAGATAGGACGTGAGCTGGTCGACCGGCGACAGGTCGCTCTTGGGCGGTAGGCCGACGGCCCCGCCGAAGGCGTCGACGAGCACATCCGGGTCGCGAACCGGCACCAGGTCGACGAATCGGACGCCGTCGTCGAACTGGCCTGACAGCAGGCGGGCGGCGCGCACGGCGAGGCGGGTTTTTCCGACGCCACCGACCCCGACGAGGGTCACAAGTCGAGACCTCCCGAGGTGCTCGGTGATGTCAGCAGTCTCGCTCTCGCGACCGACGAAGCTCGACAACGGCGCGGGCAAGTTGCTCGGCGTGGCCACGTCGCCCGGCTCAGGTACCGCGGCCTCGCCGGCTCGGAGCACCTCCGCCTCAACCGCAAGAAGCTCGGCCGAAGGGTCGATTCCGAGTTCCTCGCTCAATCGCCTCCGGAGCACACCGAAGACCCGGAGCGCGTCCGCGGACCGTCCACAGCGATGAAGGGCCCGCATCAACAACGCGACGAGTGACTCCTCCATCGGCTGTTCGTGGACCAAGCCCTCCAGGTCGGTGATCACCTCGGCGTGGCGTCCCTCTGCCATACGGGCTTCTACGAGGGTGCGGCGGGCTAGTAGCCCTCGCTGTTCGATGCGAGCCTGCTCGCGCTCGACGAAGGGCTCTGCACTCAGGTCTGCGAGGGGCCGGCCTCGCCAGAGGGAGAACGCCTCGAGGAGAAGCGACTCGGCGGCACCGGGATCGTCCGGCAACACCTGGCGGGCCCGATCCAAAAGATCATCGAACACGTAGGCATCCACTCGGTCCGAGCCAAGCTCGAGCGTGTATCCCGCTGAAGTGGTGGTGATCAGGGTTCCCT
>JBPCTU010000097.1:0-3472 GCA_051011515.1 Acidimicrobiales bacterium | reverse complement strand
GACCTCGAGGTCATGAACGACTTCCGGCAGGTTTACGCGGAGATTCTCGACCGCCGGCTCGGTAATGGTTCGAACACCGCGTTCGTCCTCAACGGCTACGACCCCGTCGGTTCATACCTGGGTCTGGCCAGTCCCAGCTGAGTCCCTCTCTGGCCGAGATCTTGGCGCCCGCTGATGGCGGGACCTGATGTTCGGCGTCTCACATACGGGCACCGGAATATTCGCTGAATCTGGAAGCTCGCGACATCCTTCACGGTTCCTTACATGGTCTTTCGATACCGCGTCTTACCATTAGGTCAACATCGAAGGAGTCGAGACCAATGAGCGAGTGGCCCCCCAGCACTCCCGAGGACAACCCGAACCCCGGTTGGCGCGATTTGCCCGGCGAGGCACCACCCCTCCCGCCTGCGCAGGTTCCGCCGACCCAGCCCCAACCCCGGGTGTCCACTGGAGACGTTCCCAGCTGGGACCACGTCGCAGATCTTCCCCCCTTCGAACCGGTGGTGGTCAGCCCCCCAACGGCCCCACCGGGAGCCGATCCTTCGCCCGTGTCGAACACGCCGCGAAGGATCGGCAAGATCGTGGCTGCGGGCGTTGGTGTTGTGTTGCTGACTGGCGTCGGCTTTGCCGCGGGTGCTCAGTTCGCCGACGACAACACGAACTCAGACCCCATCACCGCTACTCAGCTGGCGGCTGCCTCGGACGAGGCCGACACCAATTCGGCACCCGAGACAGCAACTGAAGCGCCCACCGAAGCACAAGAGGCCGAGATTCCCGTTCGCCCCGGGCCGGTCATCGACGATGAAGCCGAACCGGTCGCAGCGGTCGCTGCCGCGGTCGCTCCGTCGGTGGTGCGGATCGACACCGGATCAGGTACCGGGAGCGGAATCATCTACGACGAATCAGGACTGATCGTCACCAACGCACACGTGATCGGTGAAGCCAGCCAGGTCACGATTCAGCTTGCCGACGGAACCCGAGCGGAGGGCGAGGTGATCGGTGCCGATCCCAGCGTCGACATCGCTGTGCTCCAGATAGACGCGGATCTCGAATTCGAGGTGGCGATCTTCGCCCCCACGCGCACCGTTGAGACCGGCCAGCTCGCAGTCGCCATCGGCAGTCCCTTCGGGCTCGATCAGAGCGTGACTGGCGGCTACATCTCGGCCGTGAATCGGGCCATTGCGAACACCAACGTCGCCGACGGCACCCCAACCGTCGTAGAGATGCTCCAAACCGACGCTCCGATCAACCCTGGCAACAGTGGAGGTGCGCTCGCAGACCGCCAGGGGCGAGTTGTGGGCGTCAATACATCGATCCGAACCGACGGGACCACCCAGGGGAACCTCGGTGTCGGCTTCGCCATACCGAGCGACACGGCGATCCTGGTTGCCGGCCGAATCGTCAACGGCGAGTCCCTCGAAAGCGGCTTCCTTGGCGTGAGCGGGCAGGACCCCCTCACGGGGTCTCCCGGTGCCCTCATCACCGAGGTAGTTGTGGGCGGCCCGGCTGAAGCCGCCGGCCTGTCCAGCGGCGATTTGATCGTGTCTGTTGACGGAGAGCCAGTGGACGGAATGACCGAGCTGGCGGCGAAGGTACGCCTGGCGACGCCAGGGACAGTTGTCACCGTCCAGGTGTTGCGAGACGGTGCGCCCGCTGTCCTCGAAGTGACACTCGGGACGCTCGGGCAGGGCTGACCGCCGGCGTCGCGCCGCAAATGGTTGCCGGCATGGCAACCTGAAGGGGTGTCGAAACCTGTGGTGCCGTTGGTTCGATGCCCGTGAACATTCTGACTGTCTGCACGGGCAACATCTGTCGTTCGCCCATGGCCGAAGGCTTACTACGGTCTGGTTGTGGTGTGGTCGGGCTCGACGCCCGAGTCGCGTCTGTGGGTAGCTGGGAGGACGGTGTTCCTGCCGATCCCCGTGCCGTCGAGGTGATGGCCGATCGGGGCATCGACATAAGCAGCCACAAGTCACGTGTCGCCACTCCGGCCGACATCACGGCCGCCCACCTCATTCTGGCGATGGCTCGAGAACACGTTGTTGCTGTCGCAGCTCGTGTACCCGACTCGTTCGCTCGGACCTTCACCTTGCGAGAGTTCGTCGACCGAGCCCGCGCTGTTGGCCCCAAACCCGAAGACGTCGAGCTACAGGTCTACCTCGCCGATGTCGGCGCCGACCGACGCCATGCCGACATGCTCGACAACCGCGCCGAGATGGACATCGACGACCCTATTGGTCAGAGTCGTAGGGTCTTCGACCGCGTCGCCACCGAGCTCGAAACGTTGACTTGGGTCGCCGTCGATCTTCTGGCCGGCTACCCACCTCGCGCCTGACCGACCGCTTAGGATCGGAGCCTCATGGAAATCGTCATTCTGATCATTCTCATCGCCATTGTGCTGGTGGCCGGCGGCATCGTCGCGTTCACCCACAGTCGCCGTCCCGGCGACGAAGTACCACCGGCTTCGACCGGAACTCTTGTTGAGGAACGTCCTCCCGAGGTTGCCGAGGCTCCGGTAGTCGTTGCGCCCCCAGCGACTTTCCGCGATCGCTTGTCGAAGGCGCGGGGAGCGTTGTCGGGTTATTTCACTTCGATACTCTCGCGCGGGGTCGACGCTCAGACCTGGGAGGAGTTGGAAGAACTTCTCATCAAGGCAGATGTAGGTGTGCCCGTCACCATGTCGGTCCTCGAAGAACTCCGTACCGAGGTCGAGGCCGACGGCGTCACCGATCCCGAAGAAGTCCTGACGCGCCTGAAGACCAAGCTCAAAGAGCAGCTCGGCGGTTTCGACTTGGGGTTGGCCGTGAACGGCGACCCTGCCGTGTGGCTGTTTGTCGGCGTCAACGGAGTCGGCAAGACGACAACGATCGGTAAGTTGGCCAAACGCGAGGTCGACTCTGGCGCGAGCGTGGTGCTCGCGGCAGGCGACACGTTCCGCGCAGCGGCCGCCGAACAGTTGGAGATGTGGGCCGACCGGTCCGGGGCTGCGATCGTCCGAGCCGACGAAGGTGCCGACCCGAGTTCGGTCATCTTCGATGGGATCGAGCATGCCTCGGCGACTGATGTCGATTTGGTCATGGCCGATACCGCAGGTCGGCTCCACACCAAGACCAACCTGATGGAGGAACTGCGCAAGGTCCGACGGGTCGCCGAGAAGGGTGCCGGCAGTGTCACTGAGGTGTTGTTGGTCATCGACGCCACCACCGGACAGAACGGTTTGACCCAAGCCCAGCAGTTCACCGAGGCCGTCGAGGTGACCGGAGTCGTGTTGACCAAGCTCGACGGGTCCGCCCGGGGTGGAATCGTGATCGCGATTCAGGCCGACCTCGACATCCCTGTGAAGCTGGTGGGACTGGGCGAGGGCCCCGACGACCTCGTGCAGTTCGATGCCGACGAGTTCGTCGAAGCACTCTTCGCCGCCTGAAAGGAGGGCCGCTGTGTCATACGAGCCGCCCGGACTGGACTATCAGCC
>JBPCTU010000096.1:0-8692 GCA_051011515.1 Acidimicrobiales bacterium | reverse complement strand
GTCCTGAACCACATCGCCGTCGGGGCCCGCATCGTGCTGTGTGGCTCGGTCGCGACCTACAACGCCACCGAGCCGATGCCGGGGCCGGACAACCTGTTCCAACTCGTGACCAAACAAGCGAGCATGGAGGGTTTCATGACCCACCTGTTGCACGATCGCTACCCCGAGGCGCGACAACAACTCCTCGACTGGACCGCCTCGGACCAGCTGACAAATGTCGAATACATGCTTCAAGGAATCGAGAACGTCGGCCCGGCTTTCTGCGACCTCTTCGACGGCCGCAACTTCGGAAAGACAGTCGTCAAACTGGGAGACGCCTGACCGCCCGCTGGTAGCTAACCGGCGCGTCCGATGTCTTCAAGGCTCGCACGGCCGCCGGTTCGGCTCGAAGTCCCAGCGGTCTTCAGCCGCCGCTCGGTCATGCGCCATCCTTCGCCAGTGCGGGTCCACCGGTCGTGGTACTGCGCGTAAAGCGTGTAGTCGTCGCCGCCGTCGGCGGGGCGGTGCCAGGCCTTTAGGTAACAAACCGAGCGAGCTTCGTCGTTCCCTTCGAAGGTGATCTCGATGTTGGAGATGTAGTGGTGCGTTGCCGCATACCTCGCCACTGACGGAGTCAACACCGCCTCGATGTTGTCGCGCCCGACAATCCACTCGTCGTCTCCGTAGAAGGTGAGGCGGGCGTCGTCGGTGAATATCTGGACCTGCATGTCGACGCGGTTGAGATCCACCCAGCGGGTGTACCAGTGCAACCCATCGACTATGTCCTGACGGTCAACGAGCTGTTGGATGGTTGTGGACTCCATGGCCGCTCCCTGCCTTTCGCTCCGTCGCGTGCAGCGCGACGCGATCGGCACTGTATCAAGCCGCCCCAAAGCTCGATTTCGGCAGAAATTGGCAGTTTGTCCGATGTGGCGACCCCTCCTTACCCCTCATCGTGAGGCCTTACACCACCACGGATCACAGGAGGCCCAGCGATGCACTACGACCCCACGGTTTGTTATCAGATGTCTGTCGAACGCCAGCGCGAGGACCACGCCCGCGCCGACCGAGACCGGCTCGTCAGGGCGGCCGTTGCCGGAACCGAACACGGACGTCGGTGGCGTCGCTGGACGGTACAGCGGGCTGCCGATGCACTGGAACCGATAATCGCGTCCACTGCCGAGCTCGGCATTCGCGATACTCGATAAGTGACATCTGCAGTCTCGCCCAAGTTCGTCGGTCGTCGCACCGAACTCGATGAGCTGATGCGACTGGCAACCACCAGTCCGAGCGACTCAACCGCCATCCTCATGGGAGGGGAGGCAGGTGTTGGAAAGACCCGGCTGATCGAGGAGTTGACAGCTCAGCTGGATGCCACAGAAGTTGTGGTGTCCAGCGGCCGCTGTATTCCGACAGCGCACGGATCGCTTCCGTTCGTTGCGGTGATCGAGGCACTGAAGGAACTGTGCGCCCGGTTCGACGCCAAGCTCGTCGACGAAGCCATGCCCGCTGCGCCAGAACTGGCGTTGTTGTTGCCCCGGCAGACCGACGACGCTGTCAGCCGGTCCACCGAGCCTGGTTCTGAACCCGGCAACGAATCCCAGATGCGGCTGTTCGGCGCGGTATCGGACCTGATCTCGGGGCTCGCCGGTGCAAAACGGCTCTGCCTGGTGATCGAGGATCTTCACTGGGCGGACAAGTCGACCCGGGATCTGTTCATGTTTCTCGTTCACAGCCTCGCAGGCTCGAGGGCTGTAGTTGTAGGAACCTACCGAAGCGACGAGATGTCACGTTCGCACCCCTTCCGCCCAGTGCTGGTCGAACTCGACCGCACTCCAAGCGTGAGCCACCTCATCGTCGAACCCTTCGACGCAGACGAAATGGTTGGGTTCGCAACAGCGATCCTCGGCGATGCTCCAACCGTCAGCATGCTCGACGAGCTGAATCATCGATCGGGCGGCAACGCATTCTTCGCCGCGGAGATACTCGGGGCCCTGTCCGAGGGCCGGCACTCTGTGCGGCCGGAACTGACAGACCTGATCTTGGCCCGGATCGAGGCACTTACGGCTCCTACCCAAGAGCTCATGCGAATGTTCGCTGTCAGCGGTCGTTCGGTCACCGATGAGCTACTCGAGGAGGTAACCCAACTCGACACCGACGAAATCGTCTCCGCACTACGCGAAGCCATCGACCAGCAAGTGGTGGTCCTCGACCCATCAGGCCCCCTCTACTTCCGCCACGCTCTGATGCAGGAGGCGGTCTACGGAACGCTGCTGCCCCGCGAACGTCAACGCGCTCACGCCCGGTATGCCCAGGCGCTAGTCGACCATCCCCACCTCTCCGCTACCCCAGAGAGCCGAGACGCCGAGCTGGCATGGCACTACCGCGAGGCTCGCGATCCCACCGCCGCGCTGGCAGCGTCAGCCGCTGCAGCGAGATCATCCACAGCAGTGCTCGCATTCCCAGAAGCACTCGGTCACGTCGAGACGGTCCTCGAACTCTGGGATGAGGTGGTCACTGCGGAAGAACTGGTGGGCCAGGACCACTGCGCCACTCTCCAATGGGCGGCGGAGCTGGCAGACACTGTGGGCTATTTCGCCCGCGCGACTCAGTTCCAGAGGTCAGCGATCTCCGAGGCAGGCCACCTCTCCGAAGCAAAACAGGCATCGATGCATCTGAGGTTGGGGCGGTTCCTCGGCAATGCCGGGCACCCTGCCGAGTCGCTTGCCGAGTACGAACGCGCCGTGGCATCCGTACCGCCATCACCCTCGGCCGTAAGGGCCGAGGTTCTCGCCGGTTATGGCCAACAGCTCATGTTGAGCCTGCGCTCTGACGACTCGGTGGTCCTGCTCGAAGAGGCGATCGCAATCGCCCGCGAGACCGGTGCACGCAAAACCGAAGCTCACGCGCTCAACTCGCTTGGGTCGGTTCTCCTCCACTTGGGCCGACGCGACGAGGGGGTCGAGATGTTGTGGGCCGCCTACGACATCGCACAGGAACAGGACCTTCCCCAGGAGATGCTGCGAATCCACGTGAACCTGGTCGGAGGGCTCAACGAGGCAGGTGATCTGGCGGAAGCGGAACGTGTAGGTGTCGCGGGTATGGAGCTCACCGCGGACCTGGGCATGGAGCGCGGCGTCGGTTACTTCATAGCTTCGAACTTCTGCGAGACGCTCAACGAGATGGCCAGATGGGACGAAGCCGCTGCTATCTCCGATCGGATCACGAGGCCCGAAGGCGAGATCGGTGAGACCTGGTTGCTCGCCCACACCACCGACGCGTTGCTCCGGCGAGGGAAGCTCGATGACGCAGTCGAGTTGCTGTCGCGCGTCGACGCCGAAGCCGTGGCGCACGTGAACCCCCAACTCGTCCCGGCGTACTGGACGCGGGTCGCTGACATCGCGCTGACAGTCGGCGACACCGAGGGGGCGAGCCATGCGATCAAACAGGGCCTGAGCGAGGCACAAGTGCTCGGCCACGTTCTCACCTTGCACGTCATGGCGATCGAACTCGATGCATCGACGTGTGAGTCCAGCAGCCACGGCTCGGCGGAAGCCGACGCCCACCTCCAGGCAATGGAAGATCTCTTTGCAGCACGTCTCCCCGACGATGACATGAGGTCCTTCCGCATTCATGCGCTGTTGAACCAAGCTCGGGCTGTTGTGGCCCAGATCAATGGATCGGACCCCATCGACTTCTGGCGATCCAGTGCCGAGGCATGGCGGGGCGGGCAGTTCGCCTGGCATCGAGCCCGGGCGCTGTACTTCCTGGGGACAGCCTTGGTTCAAGCAGGCAACAGGGAGGACGCAACGGCGGTGCTCCTCGAAGCCAAGGAACTGTGCGCGTCGATCGGCGCGGCGCCACTGCATCAATCGATCACCCAGCTGATCGGCAATGCCGGCCTCGATCCTGCCTCACACCCATCGGAGGGCGCCGGCAATACCGCTCTGACGCCCCGAGAGCTGTCGGTGCTGAGGTTGGTGGCCGAGGGTCGAACGAATCGTCAGATTGGCGAGGAACTCTTCATCAGTCCCAAAACGGTGAGCGTTCACATATCTCGCGCCTTTCAGAAGCTGCACGTCGAGAATCGGACCGAGGCAGCCGCTGCGGCCCGACAGGCCGGCCTGATCTGATGTAAACGAACTCGCGGGCGCGATAACTTCTGTTCACGCTCGGCATGGGGCCACGGCGCGATGGGGGCAGATGGGTATGACTGGCCAGGACAGTGCGGCCGACATCAACGAGATCATCATGCTCACTCACCGTTATGCCAAAGCGGTCGACAAATACGACCCCGAAGCCCTGCTGACGGTATTCGCCGAAGATGCGGTGCTCGACCATTCTCCGTATGGAAACGCGTGCAGTGAAGGACACGACGAGATCAGCGCCTACTTCGCCCGCTTGAAGGCTTCAGGGAGGCCCTCGATGCACATCACGTCGAACCACACAGTCGAGATCGTGGATGCGGATGAGGCCGTTGGTACCAGCTACGTCCAGGCCATGCGGCCGGGCACCGAGGCCGGGTCGCCGATCGTGGCGGCGCTGGCGATGAACGAAGACCGATACGTCCGCACCGACGCCGGATGGCGCATCAGCCATCGCCGAACGTCACCCCTCATCGATGTCGGCATCTAGCGCTACCTGTACCACCGCGTCGCCATCGGGCTGTTGATCCGGTTCTCGCGGCTGAGAGTCCTGCGGTATTCTCGCCGGACAAGGGGGATTCGATGACCGACACCGTTCCTGACGTCGAGGTCCATCCGCTGGCCATGGATGGCAAGGACCCATCGCTCCTTCGCGGCGACCCAATTACCGCTGACCGCTACTACAGCCGCGAGTTCATGCAGCGCGAATGGGACCACCTCTGGACCAAGGTCTGGCACATCGCCGGGCGGGTCAACCAACTCCGACAACCCGGCGACTACATCGTCCACGACTTCATGGCCGAGTCGGTGATGATCGTTCGACAAGAAGACGGATCGCTTCGCGGCTTCTACAACGCCTGTGGGCACCGCGGTCAACGGCTGGCATGGAACGAGGGGTCTCAGTCCGACTTCGTCTGTCCGTACCACGGGTGGACTTGGGACCTCGGTGGCACGCTCGTGGACCTACCCGACCGAGACGACTTTCCTCAGGGCGATCCGTGCGGCAAGGTGCACCTCATCGAGGTCCGAGTCGACACGTGGGGAAGCCTCGTCTGGTACACGATGGACGACGGAGCTCCGCCGCTGATGGACTATCTCCATCCGGTCCCGGAGCTTTATCTGAACCACCAACTCGACAAGACGGTCCGGGTGCGCTGGATTCGCGTCGCCTTGAACTGCAACTGGAAGTTCTCGTCCGACAATTTCAGCGAGAGTTATCACACCCGAACCGTGCACCCTCAGGTCCCCCAGATCATCGATCAGGACCACTTCACTTCTCGTTACGAGATGTATCCGATGGGCCACGCGCGGATCGTGCAGATGGGCCGCCCATCGCTACGAGACCGGGTGCCCGAGGGTGATCAGCACGGGTTCGATGACGTGCTCCGCGATTGGGGCATCGATCCCGACGCCTACCCGGACTACGAGACCAAGGCAATGCAAGGGTGGTTGGATCTCAAGGATGCGAAACGACGCCTGTGGCGTGAGAAGGGTTTCCTGCACTACGAGAACCTCACCGACGAAGAGCTGACGGAGAGCCCGTTCAACCTGATCTTCCCGAACATAGCCATCAGCCCCTACGCCGACGGCGTGTCGTTGTATCGGTGGGAGCCTCATGCCACCGACCCCGAGAAGTGTTATTTCGACATCTGGGCGATGGCATACCCCGTAGAGGGACAGGAACAGTTCGTGAAGCGGACCGCGACACGTGCCACGAAGGTCGAGGAGGCCGAGTACGACTACCGCGAGTACGACGATGGTCTCGGCGTGATGGACCTGTCCGACCAGGTCGTCTTCCAGGACTGGCAACTGAGTCCAGGCCAACAAGCCGGGTGGCGATCACGCGGGTACCAAGAGCCGTATCTTGCTGCCCAGGAGACCCGGGTCCGCCGTTTCCACGAGGTCCTTCACGACTACCTCGAGGACAACCCACCGGGGCGATAACGCAGTCGACAATGAAGTCGCGATCCGCTCGGATGGCAGGGTTGACAACTAGGTAAGGCACCGCTTACGTTACGCGGAATGAGCGTCGCACCCGCGGCGCTGTGAGCACGGCGGAATCAGCCGACGGTTGCGGCAAATGCGGCCAAGTGGCTGCCGAGAAAGAGGACATCATGCCCAAGTACCTGTTCAGCTATCACGGTGGTGGAATGCCCGAAAGCGAAGAGGAACAGGCCCAACACATGGCTGCCTGGGGAGAGTGGATGGGCACCAACGGGAGCTCATTCGTCGACATGGGCGCGCCAGTCGGAGCAGTGACGACGGTGACTGCAGGGGGCGGCTCCGAAGGTGGCGGCGCCAACCCCGTGGGCGGGTACGGCATCATCGAAGCACCGGACATGGCAGCGGCGTGTGAGATCGCCAAGGGATGCCCGGTCATCACCCTCAGCGGCGGCTCAGTCGAGGTCGGCGAGACCTTCGACATCCCCGACATGGGCTGACGCCAGAATCAGCAATCCGGCGGTGACGTAGCATCGGGTGATGCCCAGGCTTCTTCTGACCAATGGACTCATCTTCGATGGCACCGGCGCCGAGACTTCTACCGGGGATCTGGTGATCGAGGATGGGCTCATTGTCGAACTCGGCCAGGACCTCGATGCCGATGAGGCGATCGACTGCGGAGGGAAGCTGGTCACACCCGGCATCTTCGATTGCCATGTGCACTTCATGGTCGATGGCGACTTCTCCCACACGGCGTATGTCACCACTCCGTTCTCGCTGCACTTCTACTTGGCCGCCGAAAGAATGCGACGCACGCTCACAGCCGGCGTCACAAGCGTGCGCGACGCGGGCGGGTGTGACCTGGGAGTCAAGGAGGCATGTGAGGGCGGGCTGATACCAGGGCCACGGATGCAGATCTCGCTCACGATGATCTCCCAAACCGGCGGTCACGGAGACCGGTGGGAGGTGTGTGGAGCGTGCGTCCCCGGCATGATGAGCCCGCACCCAGGACGCCCCCACAACGTTGTCGACGGTCCCGACGAGATGCGCACCAAGGTTCGCGAACTCGTACGCGCCGGCGCCGACGTAATCAAGTGCGCCACCTCGGGAGGTGTCATCTCTCCCCGGTCGAACCCTCAGCATGCGCACTTCAGAGCCGAGGAACTCGATGTCCTGGTTGCCGAAGCGACCGCGGCCGATCTCTTCGTGATGGCGCACGCCCAGGCAACCGACGGGGTGAAGAATGCGATCCGAGCCGGCGTCCGCTCCATCGAACACGGCGTGTACTTGGACGACGAAGCCATCGAGATGATGATCGAGGGGGGCACCTACCTCGTGCCCACACTGATCGCACCACTCGGTGTGCTCGAAGCCGCGGAAGCCGGCACCGATCTACCAGCGTCGGTCGTTGACAAGGCCCGATCGGTCGTGGACGCCCATCGCGACTCGGTCACTCGAGCGGTTGCCGCAGGCGTCAAGATCGCGATGGGGACTGACTCGGGCGTGACCAGACATGGCGAGAACCTCAGGGAGCTGGCCGAGATGGCCGACGTCGGAATGAACCCCCTTGACGTGCTGGCGTCGAGCACCTCGATCGCATCGGAACTCATGGGCCTGGATGACGAGGTCGGGATCCTGAGGCCCGGAATGATCGCCGACGTTTTGGTCTTCACAAATGACGATCTCGATGTGAGCGACATGGGATCTCGCCTGGAGACAGTGATCCAGTCCGGCCGCGTCGTTGACTGACGCAAGGATGCTGCTGTGTGACTACAGACGGCGTGCCCGCTTCGCGAGTTCGCATGTCCTTTGCGACGGCGACGCGCCGAACTCGGTCATGACCATACGTTCGCAACGATCGAAGGCCCGCAACGCCGCTATGGCATCGCCGCGGGCCAGCTCAGCTTCCATCAGCAGCCGGTGTCCGGTCTCGTGGAAGGGGTCCAGCTCGATCGCCTGGGAGGCCACAATGGCCGCCAAACCATGGTCTCCCTGCGCCCTCCAGCCTTCGGACAGAACTTCGTAACACCTGTAGAGGGCGGCGTCGTTGCGTCGTCGAACGTCGTCCACCCACTCCCCATCGGAGCCCCTCAGGAACGGTCGGCGAAGAATGGCCGACGCGACGGTGGCGTCGGGCAACGCGGCCGCCAGGTCACCATGGCGGAGATGGCCCTCAGAACGGTCGAGGCGCCGGATCGCATCCTCCAGATCGACCCACCCGCCCGGAGGAAGTGTGACTTCGTAGGACCCTGCGGCGGACCGGAGGATCGCCTTGGCGTCTAGCCCACAACCTGCGAGCAAGCTTCTGGTCTTGCTGATGAGAGCCGACAACGAGCCGCTCCAACCTTCGGGCAGCTGCTCTCCCCACACCCTGTCAGCCAGGCTGTCTCGGCTCAACTGCATCCGATCATGGACCAACGCCGCGAGTGCTACTCGAGCCTGATTGCCGGGCAACGCGCTCTCGTCGAAGGCACCCTCTGGGCCCTCGACTGTGAGGCGCCCGGTGAGATAGATCTTCACGGGGGGTTCGATCGACAAGAAGTCAGCAACCTTCGTGCAATAACGTCCTCGTATCGTCGCATACAAGGGGGACGCTGATGTCAGGTCAACTCATCGAATGCCCGTGT
>JBPCTU010000095.1:0-5012 GCA_051011515.1 Acidimicrobiales bacterium | reverse complement strand
GCACGGTAGCCGGTCGAGGTCCGTGCGGCCGCTTTCGCCCGGCCTCTGTCAGAGGCTGCCGCCGGCCCACCACGCTTCGAAACGGGGCTTGGCGCTGGCGTCGACCAGTTCGACCAGCTGACCGGTTTGGGCCCGCAGGTAGCTGAATGTGCCGTATCCACCATCGGGGCCGACGCCGCTCACCTCGAAGCTCCACCCGGCATCGAGCAGTCTGTTGGTCTCTGCGGTCAGATCGTCAACCCACAGTCCGATGTGATGAAGACCGGGTCGGTCGGTGCCGTCCCAGTACGACCCGACTTCGGCCTCCAACAGTTCGACATGCTGAGGACCTTCGACCGAGTAGGTGAACCTGACCGAAACCGTCGATTCGCCCGTTGCTGTCCGTACAACGAGATCGCGATCCTGAACCTCACACCACGTGAAGGAGAGCTGATTGCCGAGTTCTTCCATGGCCGGTTCCAGGCCAGTGGTCAGTACGCCGACGTGGTAGATGTTCTGGTAGTCGATCATCGAGTCAGCATTGCCGTCGTGACTCGGTCGGGCAACTCGGCGTTGCCGAAGTGGGTAGGTGAGTCGACTCGGAAGCGGCCGGCGTGTCGTGAAATACTCCCAGTCGGTCGTCGTCCTGGTGGGATCGGCGACTCAATCTGCACAGCCGCGTGGTAGGACCGCCTTGGTCACTGTGTCGCGGCAGAATCCAGGGAGACGAGATGTTCGAAATCGCCATGGCGTTGCGCCTCAAGGGAATGGCCGGCCCTGAAGCCGTCGCGGAGGTCACTGCGATCGATTCGACCGAGGTCGAACAAGTACTGATCCAGATGGTCGATGCCGGTCGGGCTTCGGAAACGCCGAGGGGATACCGGCTGACACCCGAGGGCAAGGCATGGACCGACGAGCAGATCGCGGTGGAGCGAGAGGGCATCGACGCCGATGCCATGGCAGCGGTCTACGAAAGGTTCTGCGATCACAACGACGGCTTCAAGGAACTCGTCACCGACTGGCAGATGAAGATGGTCGATGGCGAGCAGCAATTGAACGATCACAGCGACGCCGACTACGACGCCGCCATCTTCGAACGCCTGGCCGTGCTCGACGCTCAGATCGCTCCCGTCTTTGCCGACGCCTCATTACTGGCGCCCCGGCTGTCCATCTACATAGACCGTTTCGCCGCCGCGCTGGCTGCCGTTCAGGGCGGTGACGAATCGATGCTCGCCTCACCGCTGAAGGACAGCTATCACACCGTGTGGTTCGAAATGCACGAGGAACTGATTCTGTTGAGCGGGCGCAACCGGGCCGACGAGGCTGCAGCCGGTCGAGGAGCGTGACTCGTTGGGGTGATCGTTCCGACCTCCTTGTTGGTGCCTACGACTGGTTCGCTCGCCAGGCCGCCATTGGCCCCAACTCTCGCCGCTCGCGACGATTCGCCAGCTTCGGGCAAGGTTCGATCATCTGTTTCCCCCCGGCGACCCTGTTCGGCGAGCGGGCGATCCGGATCGGCGATGGAACCATCATCGCTCCGAACGTTTCGTTGAGTGCCGGGATCGGTCCCGACCAGGAGTTGCTCAGCGACCGGATCGTGGAGATCGGCCACCGTGTGCTGATAGGTCGGGGGTCCAGCATCGTGGGCCACTCGAACATCGTCGTCGAGGACGACGTGTTCTTCGGTCCCAATGTGTATGTGACTGACCAGAACCACGGCGCCGAGTCGCCGGATCTTCCAATTGGTCGACAGAGCGCGCCCGAAGCTCCGGTCCGGATCGGTTGGGGATCCTGGTTGGGTACGAACGTGGCCGTGATGCCAGGTGTGACCATAGGTCGTCGGGTGAGTGTCGGGGCCGGCTCTGTGGTAACCCGCGATTTGCCCGACGACTGTGTTGCCGTGGGAGCGCCGGCACGCGTCGTCGAATCAGCCTAGGTTTTGGCCCCGAGGCAAAGGTCGGTGCCGGCCGGCGCCGGCTCACGATCAAGGGGAGTCCGATGACCACGCAAGCTGTCGATGCGCTGCGGTCGATTCATCTACAGGTCGGCGAGCTGATCTCCGGTTTCGACGAAGATGATTGGGCCAGAGCGAGTGGCTGCGAAGGTTGGCGGGTCCACGAGATCCTGGCCCACATGAGCTCCAACATGAAGCAGATCGCCGATCCAGACCCGGCGGCTGCGGCGGTCCCTGACGACGCCAAAGCCGAGGAGATGATG
This sequence comes from Acidimicrobiales bacterium, assembly GCA_051011515.1. Lineage (GTDB taxonomy): Bacteria > Actinomycetota > Acidimicrobiia > Acidimicrobiales > UBA8592 > JBPCTU01. The sequence continues at coordinate 2,816 of JBPCTU010000095.1, read as the reverse complement.
GAACAACTTGTCCAGCCTCGGCGCTCCTGGGACCACGAGCTGCTCTTGCGGGAGTACCGGGAGAACTTCGACGGATGGATTGCAGGACTGGAAGCGCTCCAGGAGGAGCCAGTCGCATCGACCGTGACCCCCATGGTGGACCTGGGTGAATACGAGATGCACATGATCGCGAACGCCTACGCGTTCGACCACTACTGCCACCTGTACGTCGATCTGCTCCGACCTTCCGGACCGATCGAGGCCGACTTGGGCGAGCCCACTCACGAGATGGTCCGGCCCGGCATCGATTGGATGATTGCGGGTGTGCCGAAGATGCAGCCCATCGAGATGCCCGCGGCGGTGTCGAAGCCGCTCCGGCTGGTCTTGACTGGCCCGGGGGGAGGCACTTGGACTGTTCTGCCCGCCTCGGCGTCGGGCGGGATCGCCGTCGTCGAAGGTGCCGACGGTGACGTAGTGGCCACGATCACCAGTTCGGCTCATGATTTCGTCAGTTGGGGAACCAAGAGATCGGACTGGCGCAGCAGCTGCGATGTTACTGGCGACACCGGAGCGGCCGAGCCGTTTCTGGATGCCCTGAACATCATCTAGCCAACTACTGTCGGCTTCTTGCCGAATCAGAGGCCGGATCAGAGGCCGAATCAGAGGCCGAATCAGAGGCCGAATCAGAGGCCGGATCAGAGGCTAAATGGGGCGGGTGTGAACTGGCCGGTGTTCGCGCTTATCCCACCATCGACGGGCAACAACGCGCCGGTCACGAAGCTGGCTTTGGGAGACAGCAGCCAGCTGTGCGCAGCTGCCAGTTCATCTGCGCCGCCCCAGCGCTGCAGAGGGACCCGCCGCCGCATGTTCTCGTAGTCCTCGTCCACGAAACGGGTGGTCATTCCGGTTTCGGTGGGGCCCGGTGCCACTGCGTTGATCCTGATTCCGCGAGCTGCGAGGTCCATCGAGGTCGAGCGCACCAGGTTGATGACCGCGGCCTTGGATGTGTTGTAGACCCACATGCCGGGATCCCCCCGCATACCCGAGGTGGAGGCAGTGACCGTGATGGCCGACCCCGGTCGCATGGCAGGTGCCACAGCGCGGATGCCCAATATGACGGCACGGACGTTCACCTCCATGACATCGTCGAAGGCTTCGAGCGAACCCTCGAAGAGGTCGGCTCGGTTGGCCACTCCCGCGTTCAACGCGGCGCCATCGAGCCTTCCGAACGTTTCGACCGCGGTGCTGACTGCGTCCGCGTTGTGGTCGGGGTCGGTGACATCACCGGTCATGGTCGCGACCTCGTCGAGCCCCTCGGCCCACGAGAAGTCGGCAATCGGAAGGTCGGAGATCAACACCCGGCCACCTTCTGACACGACCTCTTCGGCGGTCGCGCGCCCAATACCAGACGCGCCGCCGGTCACCCAAACAACTCGGTCTTTGTGCAATCCAGCCATGAGCGGCAACGTTAGGGCGTGAGCGCGGCCGCCGTGGCCCGAAGGAGGTGGCGGGCTCGCTCGACCGGGTCGGGGTAGTCGTCGCGGAGTCGCTTCGATCGGACTTCGACGGAGAATGGGACGGAGACCGCGAAGAGACTCTCGAACGCCTGGGCTTCGAGGTGGCCCTCGCCCGGGATGTCGCGATCGTCGACGGCGTCCTTGATCAGATCGCGGGTCGACCAGCCTCGCGGTGACTCGGGGCCATCGCACCACTGGGCATATGGAAAGAGCGCGGGGTCCACTGCGGCGATCGCGTCGTGGCTCGAGCCCGAGCGAGCCGCATGGAGGAGGTCCACCAGGATCCCGGCGTTGGGCTGGTCGGCGAGCGCTACGACTTCCAACGCGTCGGTCAGCGTCTTGACCGCTGTGAACCGCATGAACTCGATACAGACCCGAATTCCGGCCGGCTCGGCTCGCTGGCACAACGTTGCGAGCCGGTCGGCGGCTTGGGTGTGATCATCGAAGGAGGAGATGGTGAGGATGTTGCGGGCGCCAACCTCCGCGGCAGCGTCTACCAGTGCCTCTCCACAGTCGCCCCGAGGGCCCATGCGAACGACTTCCATGTCAACGGCGGCTAGACCCGTGTCGTCGAGAACGCCCTTGACCGATGCGGTGGTGGCGTCGCTCCAGGTCTCTGGATCGAACCACACGCCGGTTGCCTCCCACCCGGCGGCGGCGGCCGCAGTGATGAAGTCATCCGGGGCGGCTTCGAGTTCGGGGCTGACGCCCGCAGCGATGGAGATCAATCTTGTATCAGGAGCCGGCGTGGTCATCGCCCGAATATATGGGGCGCTGGTTGGTGGTGCTGCTTGGTGGTGCTGCCGAGACCTATCGGAACTGGCGAAAGAACTCGCGAACCTCGGTCGCCACCAGGTCGGGCTCTTCCGCGGCGGCGAAGTGTCCCCCTGACGGTTGGTGAGACCAGCGGGCGATGTTTGCGACCCGCTCGGCGGTACGTCGGGGAGTGAACACGAGGTCGCCGGGGAAGATAGCGAGAGCTGTTGGGGCTTCGACGATCGGGTCTCGGTCGTGGGCCCGCACCCATGGCACCGAGAATCGGCCGTAGTAGATGCGCATGCAGCTCCAGAAGCTGTCGGTGTGCCAGTACAACGAGGCCAGGGTGAGAAGCTCGTCCTTGCTGAATCTGAGCTCGACGTCGCGAACACCGTCGCTGCCGACGCAGTCGCTCCAGTTGCGACGGCGTTCTACCAACCAGGCGAGGAGCCCCGAAGGCGAGTCGTGCATCGCGTAGGCGAGCGACTGGGGGTCGGTGCCTTGGACCGCTGAGTGGGCTTTGGCATGTGCGAGGCGAGCGCGGGTGCGAGCTTCATAGTCCTC
>JBPCTU010000094.1:0-2891 GCA_051011515.1 Acidimicrobiales bacterium | reverse complement strand
CCATCGCGAGGTCATCATCCTCGCTGGTCTGGGGGCGTTCACGGTATGACGCTGCGATGTCGGCGCCGACTCGCGCTCGACGGACGAGATCCGCAAGGTGGTGGACGCCCTGGCGGATCACCGCCGAGCGGCTGTCTCCGACGCCCTGTTCGACGAGCTCGTCGATGAGGGAAAGCTCTTCATCACTGAATCGGGTCGGCACCGGTGTTGTCATACGTTATAGTATACGAATTGTAGATCAGCAGCGCAACGGAGCGACTTCTCTCGCTGGCTCAGCGTCGTCCACATGGAGCTGGGATACCTCAAAGACGATGTGGCCATCAGCGCACCGCTGCCCAGAAGTCCGTGAGGATTGCGAATGTGATGGTGGTGGAGGCGATGTACCAGATCCCGAAGCGTCGACGTTCGACGCCGAGGATGAGCGCGGCGCTGAGGGTGATCGTGGGGCCGAGGACGACACTTCCGATGACTGCCAGGCCGGCGATGTTGGTGATCAGGGCCACCGTCGCCGGGCTGAGCGTCGTCCTGCCTACTGCACGTAGGGCTCGTTCAGGAGAGGAATGGTGTCGACGACCTCGCCGTCCTCCCAGTAGGTGGCCAGAACGAATTCGGGGACGTGTGGGTGCTCGCCGGAGGACAGAGCGATGTCGACGGCGACCTCGACGCCTTCTGCCAGCGCTTGACGCCAGCCGTTCTCGAGTCGGGCGAACGCTGACTGATTGAAGTTGGCTGACTGGGGAAAGAGGTTCGGGCCAGATCCGTAGCCACCGAGGGTTACGGCCACGATGTGGCCTCCGTGCCACCGGGAATCGGCTGTGCCAAGTCGTCCAACGGCAGCCTGTGCGTTGGGGTGGCGTGGAGCGGCGCTGCGTGGTCGGAGCCGAAGCACGCCTCGAGCTCGGGCAGGCATGGCGTGCCCGTCGGTGAGGTATTCGAAGCGCTGGTCGAGGTACGTCGTTTCGGTAGTGAGGTCGCCGTAGGTCAGCGCTGCATCGGGATCGAGGTTCACGAATGGGGAGGTTCCTATTGGATTGGTGAGGCGTCCGGTCTTGTCGAGCTCCGGGCGGGTCGGGTCGCGACGAAGCGGGCTGGCTGTCATCGGCTCAGCGTGGGTCGTCGGGCGACGCAGGGACGTCTGCGTTGGTGTTGTCGAAAGCCTCGACCTGGACGGTGCCGTCTGGGTCAATGATGTGGAACTCCAGTTCGGCCGGGACGTCGCTGACGTCGGTGTAGCGGAGGCCGACGAACATGAACACGCCTGGCGTGGCCGCGCACCGGCGTTCGAGCGCTCGCCAACGTTTCCCGGCGCTTGTGTGGCCTCGGTTGAGCTTGGAGGCTTGGGGGACGATGTTGACGTTCTCGCCGCCGCCGGAGGCGAGTGCGATGAGGTGGCCACGGTCGAGAGCTTCGTCGCGTGGAGGTAGCGGGAACTGGCGGAGTCGGTTGCGAGACCCGACCCGTTCGTCGGGCTTGGAGTACCCCCAGGCGGCGACGACTCGATTCGCAGGCTTGGCATGGTCGGTGCGTCCTGACGGGCTGGAGTCGAAGAGGTAACGGAAGCCGTTTTGGCCTTGGAACACGTCCAGGGTCTGGTCGGCTCCCCACCGTTGTCTGTATTCGGTCGCAAACTCTGTCGAGAGCGTGGCACCGGGGGTGGTGTCGTCAGGGTCTGTGTCTGGGTGCGCCGGCGTGGCGTGGACCTTGCCATCAGCGGTCGTTGTGAAGAAGACCTTGCGCGGCATGCTTCGAGTCTGGCACTGACTGTTGTCGGCGGCCCCGCGAGCCTCGACCGCTGCGCACGCCTCTGGGTCGGGCAAGGGCTCGGTTGTGGGTTTCTGGAACGGGGCACCCACCCTAGGGTCGCGCCGTCGTCAGGGCGCTGGGTTGGCGCGGCAGCGGTTTGAGCTAGCACGGGCTGCCCATCGGTCGGCGATGCCGGTGGGTGGCCAGAAGCAGGCCTACGCTGCCCGCGTGGAGAGCGTGAACGAGTTCGGGCAACCGGTGGGGGTCTCGCTGGGCGGCTGGCGTCCGCCCCTTCACCCGAGCGCCGAGCGACTGAGTGGCCGCACGGTCCAACTGGTCGCCTTCGACGCCGACGCGCATGGGGCCGATCTGTTCGGGTCCTTCGGGGCGGCGACCGACGACTTGTGGACCTACATGCCCTGGGGCCCCTTTGTGTCCTCAGGGGATCTGGGCGAGACCTTCGCGGCGGCCGCCGCTCAGCCCGACTGGCTGACCTACAGCCTCATCGTCGATGGGCGAGCTTTGGGCGTCAGCTCGTATCTGCGCATCGATCCCGACGGCGGCGTCATCGAGATCGGAGGAATCACGTACGGTCCGGCACTCCAGCGGACCGTCGCCTCGACTGAGACCTCCTATGTGCTGATTCGCCACGCCTTCGAGCTCGGTTATCGCCGAGTCGAATGGAAGTGCGACAACCTCAACGCTCCTTCCCGAGCGGCGGCCCGGCGACTGGGCTTCACCTTCGAGGGCGTCTTTCGCAAGGCCGCCCACTACAAGCACCGCAGCCGCGACACCGCATGGTTTGCGATCATCGACGATGACTGGCCGAGGATCGACGCCGAGTTCAAGCGCTGGCTCGGCCCTTCGAACTTTGATCAGAGCGGCGAGCAACGCACGCCACTCAGAACCCAAGCCCTTTGAGGCGCCTGCCCGGCGAGTCCTCGGCCGCCCTCGCGTACTGTGAACTCGATGTCGGCCGACATTGACAGCGCCAGGGTCTTCGATCGGGCTGCGGACTTCGTCTCCGAGATGTGGGTGCACAGTGGCCCCTGTTCTGAGATGCACGTTGGCGACCTTGTTTGGGGGACGTTCCACTGTTGGCCGAGCGCTCTCGGAGCGTTGCGCCTTTGGCCCGACCGCAGTGGAAA
>JBPCTU010000093.1:0-2522 GCA_051011515.1 Acidimicrobiales bacterium | reverse complement strand
AGTCTTCACTGCGAAGATGGCCGTCGCGGTCCTCGTTGCGAGTGTCGACGCTCGCCACCTGAATCGAGACCGACAGGTTCGACCGTGAGGGGTCCTCTGCGATGAAGACGCCGTTGCCTTCGAGATTGTTGAACGCACCTCGAACCTTGGTGACCATGGCGTGCCGAGCGACGAACCCGACTCGGCTGTGGGACGGGTCGAGGCCGTAGGTACCGGTTTCAGTTCTTGTGAGTGTGCTCATGTTGGTTCTCCAAACCGTAGGTAGTTGATATGTCAACATCGTAGGGGCATGAAGTTGATATGTCAACCAATGTGACGTAAGATACATCGATGACTTGCGAAGACCAATGGCTCACCGATGACGAGCGACAAGCGTGGCGAAACCTCTCGCTCATGCAGTTGCAGCTGAGTGCGCTTCTCGGTCGGGAGCTCGCTGAGGATGGTCTCTCGTATCAGGACTACCTCGTGATGGCCGACCTCTCCGACCGCGACGACGGGCACGCGAGGTTGAACGAGCTTGGTCACCAGCTCGGCTGGGAGAAGAGCCGAGTGTCCCATCACATCAGCCGGATGGAGAAGCGGGGATTGGTCGCGAAGATCAAATGCCCGACCGACAAACGCGGGTCGTTCGTCCACCTCACCGATCGTGGCCGGGAGGCGATTTCTGCAGCAGCGCCTGAACACGTTGCATCCGTGCGCAGGAACTTCATCGACCTCTTGACGCCAGCTCAGATCCAGACGCTCGACGAGATCGCCAGCACTGTGCTGGACCATCTACCTGAGGACTGAATTGTTCGTTGCCTCAGACGAGGGGTGTCCCTAGGCGGCTGGCGAGCGCAGGATCCTGTCCATCGCCTTGCCGCGGGCGAGCTCGTCGATGAGCTTGTCGAGGTACCGGATCTCGCGCATCGTCGGCTCCTCGATCTCCTCGACGCGGACCCCGCAAACCACTCCGGTGATGAGCGATCGATCGGCGTTCATCTTGGGCGCCTCGGCGAAGAACGTCTCGAAGTCGGTCTCCTTGGCGAGCTGGGTTTCGAGGCGCTTCTTGGTGTAGCCGGTCAGCCAGCGGATGATCTCGTCGACATCGTCCTGCGTGCGGCCCTTCTTCTCGGCCTTCGTGACGTAATGCGGATAGACGCTGGCAAACGCCATGGCATAGATCCGGGGCTTGGTGTCGCTCATATCAGCCACGTTAGCCAGCCAGAGACTCGAGGAACCTCTTTGTTGCGTCGACAGCCGGGAAGATCAACTCGGTCGTGTTGCGGCTCTTCGCACGGTGACAGCAAGATGTTGGCCATGACTCGGTCAGTCGAAGCTCGCCGCGACATCGCCGCCCCTGTCGATCGTGTGTGGGACATGGTCACCGACCTGGTGCGTATGGGCGGGTGGTCGGACGAGAACAAGGGCGGGCGTTGGCTCGGCGACGCCACCGGGCCCGAAGTCGGCGCGCAGTTCCGTGGTTCGAATCGAAATGGCATCCATCGATGGAGCACCAGGGTGACGGTGACCGACTTCGATCCCCTCGAACAGTTCGTTTTTCGCGTGACATACCTCGGGCTGCCAATCTCGACATGGTCGTATTCGTTCGAGCCGACCCCAGAGGGTTGCCGCATCACCGAATCGTGGATCGATCAGCGGCACGGTTGGTTCAAACCGCTCGCACACCTCGCAACCGGGGTCGGAGACAGGCCCGAACACACCCAAAAGAGCATCGAGCACACCCTCGAGCAGTTGACGGCCACGGCAGAGGGCCGGGGCTGATCACATCAGGCCAGATCATGCGTTGGTGAGTTCACTCAGCCAATCGGCAACGCGATCGACAGCGTCGGCTGGAACCGAGACGCCGGGGATCACGTGGTACGCCATCTCCGGGCGGTGCACCTCAGGCCCAACGGGGACGAGAGCGCCCGTCTCGAGCACGGGGTCAACGAGACCTCGCCAGGCCAAGGCAACACCGTGCCCTGCCATCGCCTCGTTCATGACGAGGGCATGGTTGTTGTAGAGCAGGCGGCGTCGAGCCGGTGACCAGTCCACCCCGTTGGCGGTGAACCACGAGGTCCAGTCCATCCACTGACGGTCACGAGTGTCGAGGTGCAGCTTCACGATCTCGAGAAGCTGATCTGGGGTGGAGTGTTCATCGAGTTCGGCCGAGGCGGCGAAATCCGGCGCGGCAACTGGTACAACACGTTCATCGAACAACGTTCTACTGGTCGCTGGCGCTCCGGCGACAGGGATCAGGTGCACCGCGGCATCGAACGCGTCGCCCGTCAGCTCGGCATCGCGATCGAACAGCCGCAGGCGAAGGTCGGCATCGCCGAGTACGTCCTGCAGCCTGTCGAGATGTGGAACGAGCCACTGCTGAGCGAACCCCGGGTTGGCCGCGAGCAGAAAGGTCGGGCCGGTGCGGTTCATCTCTTCGAGCGCGAGTTCGATGGTGTCGAAGCCGCTCTGAACGGCTGCGAGGAAGAACTCCCCGGCGGCGTTCAACGCGACTCGATTTGCCGATCGTTCGAAGAGCT